>JAEZIE010000008.1 GCA_023416175.1 Bacillota bacterium | reverse complement strand
ACTCTTGGACAGTATTATGGGGATTATTTTTATATCGGCGGGGGTTACGGCAATTTGCTCAGCTACGGCTGCTTCAATAACTATCCAAGCCTCGGCACGCTCTATTTGGACTCCGCGGTGCTGCATGATGGTGTGATAAGTCCGTTTGACCCGAACGGGATCACTGAATCGACGGAGCATGCGTTTTATGCCCCGCCGGATGAGTATACTCCGTTTGAAGTGGTGGTACAGCCGGATGCGAACAAGACGGATGCGAATTCATGGGTCAAGGCGCCCCGCTATTTTGGTGTTCCCTATGAAGTAGGGCCTCTTGCCCGGCAATGGCTTTCCGGAGAATACCGCAACGGTGTTTCTGTGATGGATCGAACGATAGCCCGCGCGTTAGAAACAAAGAAAATTCTCGACATCATGCAAACGCTACTCGACCATGTCATCCCAGGCGTTCAACTGCAGAGCCAGTATGTGATTCCGGAACAGTCGCGCAGCATGGGGCTTGTCGATACCTCGCGCGGGGCGCTCGGGCATTGGTTAAAAATTGAGCAAAAAACCATATCCCTCTATCAAATCATTACGCCTTCCGCATGGAACCTTTCTTCCAGCGCACAGGGGACTCGGGGGGCGGCGGAACAGGCGCTAATGGGCACCCATGTTGCAGATCTTGACAATCCGATAGAGATCGGGCGCATCATCCGCTCGTTTGACCCCTGCATATCCTGCGGCACGCATGTGTTTACGCCCGAAGGTCTGCGCGGAACTTGGAGGGTTGTCCCTTGAGTGAAGCTGCGCGCGCAAGTAGGCTGCTTGTCCTTGGCATCGGCTCGCGTTTGATGCGCGATGACGGAATTGGCCCAACACTCATTGATGCCCTGCAGCAAGAGCCGTGCCCCGATCACTGGCTATTGTGCGCAGCAGAAACGGATATCTCTTATGCGGTTCACCTCAGACAACCGGGGGATTACATCGTGCTTCTGGATGCGGTGCAAACCGGCAGCGCGCCGGGAACTCTACATTTGGTGGAATTGCATACGGAAGAGTGGAACAAAAGGCCTGTTACCTCATTACACGATCAGAGTGCCTGGCAAATGGTATTTGATGAGCCCCATTCGGGCGGTTGGCTGATTGGTGTGGAAGCTTACGATTTAAGCCCCGGAATTGGCCTAAGCGAAGAGCTCGGTACTGCGTTCTCAGGAATATTCGAACGCTTGAAGGCACAGCTTCAGGAAATTTCGCGGTTAGTTGTTTAGGCCGATGACAAAGCAATTTGGCACTATCAGCGGCCTGTATCATACAGGCGTGGCGGAACACGCGTTGCTTTTGAACGCCGCTTCGCACAAACGGCATACCATCGGCCAGTTGCCTGATATGTTGCGTGCTCAATCAAACCGTCAGCTCAATCCGGTTTCCATCCGGATCCAGTACGCAGCTTTCATAATATCCGTCACCGGTCGTTCGCGGCCCGCTGATACAGGGATAACCGTTCTGTACAAGGAGGTCAGTCAGGCGGTCCACCTCGTCCTTGCTGCCTAAAGCAAAGCTTACGTGCGCATATCCCGTTTGGCAATCGGCGGAGACAATTCCGGTTACGTCCGGACGCGACATCAGCTCCAGCCGCGCTCCGTCTGAAAATGAGAGAAAATACGTTTTTAATCCCGTGCGGGGATTGTGGTACATCGCATTGGATGTTGCACCGAAGTAGGCGCAATAGAATGTACGCAAACGTTCGGAATCCTCTGTGAACAACGCAATATGGTCGATTCGCATGGCATACTCCTGATGGATGGATTTGATTTGCGAGGTCAACTTCATCATAGCACAAAGCCGCGGGCTTAAGGTATGGCCGCGGCTTTTGCGTAGATCGCAGATTATCTTTTTACACTTCCTTTACAATATCGCGCGCCACAACAACGCCCGTCACGCTCGCCTGCATCAACCCGCGGGTGATGCCCGCGCCGTCTCCGATCGCATACAGTCCCTCAATGGCGGTCTGGAAACGGTTGTCCACCGCCACTTTCGAGGAGTAGAATTTTACCTCCACGCCGTAGAGTAGCGTATTCTTGGAGTAAAGGCCCGGCGCAATATGGTCAAACGCACGTAGCGCTTCGATGATGCTTGTCAAATGCCGGTGCGGCAGCACAAAGGAAAGATCGCCGGGTACCGCCGTGTTGAGCGTGGGCTCGGTGGTGGATTTCCTGAGGCGGGAGGCGTCCGTCCGCCTGCCCTGCAACAGATCCCCAAGCCGCTGCACCATGATACCGCCGCCGGTAAGCATATTGCCAAGCTGGGCAATGTAGTTGCCGTACTGGATGGGCGCGTTGAAGGGCTGGGTAAAGCGGGTGGAAACCAGCAGCGCGAAATTCGTATTCTGCGTACGGCGTTCCTTTTCATGGTAGCTGTGCCCATTGACCACTGCAATGCCGCCCTCATAATGTTCCTCGCTGACAATGCCACCGGGGTTCATGCAGAACGTACGCACCCGGTTTTCAAACGTATCCGAGTAATACACCAGCTTTGCTTCATAAAGCTCCTGGGTGAGGTGGTCCATAATGGAGTTTGGAACTTCTACGCGTACGCCGATGTCCACCTCGTTGTTGCGGGTTTCGACGCCCAGGCGTGCGGCCTCTTGCGCCAGCCACGCAGCACCCCCGCGGCCGGGAGCGAGCACGACTTTTTCGGCTTCCACTTCAAACGGCTCACCTTTTGCGTTCTGTAATACGACACCCGTTGCCTTCCCGTTCTCCACAAGGATCTTTCGGGCGGAGGTCATCTCCATGAAGGTGAAGCCTTCCTTCGTGATAAGCGCGTCATACATGTTCTGTAATGTGGACGCGGAATACTCCGTGCCCATATGGCGTACGGGGCAGCGCACCAGATGGATGTTGTAGCGGCTCGCCTCATAGGCGATTTCACTCACCTTCGGGTTGTTGCGACCGTGTACGGTTTCAGGCGCGCCAAACTTGGTATAGATACCGTCCGTATAATCAATCAGCGCCTGCGCCTCGTGCGCGGGCATATAATCCGTAATATTCCCGCCAACCTCATGAGAGAGAGAGAGCTTTCCATCGGAGAACGCTCCGGCGCCGGACCACCCGTTCATAATAGCGCAGGGTTTGCAATCCACACACTTGCCCAAAGTACGCGCCGGGCAGGTACGGTTCGTTAGGCTCCGTCCCTGATCAACAAGCAGAACATTCATGCCTGGCTTCCTGTCCATTAACTCCAATGAGGCGAATATTCCCGCAGGACCTGCACCAACGATTACAACATCATATTGCTTACGCACAACAAACATCCTTCCTGTAAACCCTAGTCGTTATCAAACATAGAACAGCATAACGTATCCTATTAACGATGTCAATAGGTGCGGAGTGGCATAAAAGACGAGCTTATAAAATCCGAACATTCGGAATGTAACAATTCCATCAAATTTTGTTCACAAGCATTCGGTTGGTATTACGCATTCCAACATGTTACAATGTAGAAAGTAATGCGGGGGGCCTAACCATATGAGAAAACTCGTTGCGCTCTGCCTATTTCTTGGGTTGCTTTTTTCCAGTTGTGCGGCCCCGTCCGCAACGGCGGATGAAGCGCTTCAATCCGCGGAAGAAAGTGAACTTACATCTGCGCGGGAGCTTTTTGATTTTTTTGAATCCGGTGGTTCTTCCGTTCGGCTCGGCGCCGATATTGATATAGAAGACGCCATGCTCAAGCTTACTTCGTCACGCACGCCAGTTGAGATCATAGGCAATGGGCACACGATATCGGGTAGCGCGCCTTGCGTTATCCGGCTGGAGGACGGTTGCTCCATTACGCTCAATGGCGTTACCATTGTGGGCCAGCAAACGGGGATTGGGCTTTTGGGGAACGGAACTGTTGCGGCGGTGGATGCCGACGTCTCCGCGCAGGTTAACGCCATACAGGCTGCGGGCACGCTCACGGTCGCATCGGCCAGCTCGCTTACGCTTTCGGGCGGGGAAGGCGGCATCGTCGCCTTGGGCGTCTGCCTGCAGCAGGACAGCGTGCTTTCTGTAACGGCTTCTTCCGCCGCCATTAGCACCGGCCGTGGAGATCTCATGCTGTATCCGCGCGTAAGAGTTTCCTGCGAGGCTTCGGGGAGCAACGCCGTGGAAACGGGCGGTACGCTGATATTGATGGAAGAATCAGTTCTCACGGCGAACAATACAGGCGAGCATAACGGCGTGAGAGCAGGATACCTGCAGGCGAGTAAAGGTGCCACGCTTAACGCAAAAGGCGGAATAAACGGCGCAGGCCTGTTTGTGGTGGAGCTTTATGAGGATATTACCCTCAAAGGTGCGAGCACGCCGGATGTCAAGATAGAGGCGGGCAAGGGCAAACTGACGTTTGAAGCGCAGTAAGCGCAATATATGGAAGGATTCGACGGGGGCGCATGGAATATATCGCGTTGAGCGGAGTAAAAAAAGAATACCGCATGGGTGAGGTCGTAATTGAGGCGCTCTCCGGCGTGGATATGGCGGTGGAAAAGGGAGAACTCTGCACCATCGTCGGCCCTTCCGGCGCGGGTAAGACGACCCTTTTAAACATACTGGGCGGCATGGACGTGCCCACCTCAGGCAGTATCATGGTGGACGGAGAGGCCGTGGACCGGTTTGACCGCAAGAAACTTACGTCATACCGCAGGGATATGGTTGGTTTTGTGTTCCAGTTTTATAATCTTGTGCAGAACCTGACGGCGCTTGAAAACGTGGAGCTTGCCGCGCAGATATGTAAGGACGCCTTGGACCCGCGCGCCATGCTCAAAGAAGTCGGGCTGGGAGAGCGGTACAATAACTTTCCGGCGCAGCTTTCCGGCGGCGAGCAGCAGCGCGTTGCCATTGCAAGGGCGCTTGCAAAAAATCCGAAGCTGCTGTTGTGCGACGAACCGACCGGAGCTTTGGACTACCAGACCGGCAAACAGGTGCTTGCCTTGTTACAGCAGGCCAGCCGCAGGCAGCATATGACCGTGCTCATCATCACCCACAATTCCGCCATCACACCCATGGCGGACCGGGTGGTACATATTAAAAACGGTCGCGTTGCGCAGATGACGAAGAACGTTAACCCTGTGCCCGTTGAAGAGATTGAGTGGTAACATGAAAAAGAGGGGCCTTCTCGTTAAAAACCTGCTTCAGGAAATACGGTTCACAAGCGCCCGCTTTTTCTCTATTGCTGCTATTTCCCTGTTGGGCGTTGCGGCCTTTACGGGCTTGCGGGCTACAGGGCCGGATATGATGCTTACCGGTGACACGTATTTGGACCGGCTTGCGCTTTCGGACATTCAGGTCATGTCCTCTGCGGGGCTTACCGCGGAGGATATCCGAGCGCTTTCAGAGATTCCCGGCGTGGAAGCGGTGGCTCCCGGCCTGCAGGTGGATGCGCTGATGCGCGCGGAGTCTGGCGGGGATATGGAGCTCAACATCCGTCTGCTTTCCATGCCATTTGCCCAGGAAGACGAGCACCCTTCCGGCCTGTTTCGGCTGCCGGAGTATGCCATAGATCCCAAGCCGGAGCATGATGTCAACCTTGTCCAGCTCACGGAAGGGCGCATGCCGCTTGACGATCATGAGGTGGCGCTCGACGCTCAGGTGGCAAAACACATGGCGGTGCATATTGGCGACTGGATGCAGTTTCAGTCTACGGGCGGCAGCGTGATGATGCGTGTGGTGGGATTTATTGAATCCCCAAAGTACATGTCCTCTGCGGAACGCGGCAAAAGTACAGTGGGGCGAGGTGTGAGCGACGGGTTCGCCTACGCCTCGGGGAACGCTCTCACGAAGCTTGGCACCCGACTTCCTGCAATGGCACTATTGGCGGCACGCTATACCCATGCGGATATCGTGGTGGAAGGCGTAAAAGCGCTCAACTGCTTCTCCGAAGAATACCGGGAAGCGGTTTCCGCCGTTATGGACCGCTTGGAACAGTACGGGGAAGAGACGGGAGATACCTGGTATGTGCAGGGGCGTGATTCTAACCCCGGCTACGAGGATTACCGGCAGAATACCGAACGTATTTCCGCCATCGGCCAGACATTCCCGCTGATGTTCTATGTGGTGGCGGCGCTCGTTTCCCTGACCACTATGACGCGCATGGTGGAGGATGGCCGAGTGCAGATCGGCACCCTCAAAGCGCTGGGGTATTCGGGCGCAGCCATAGCTGGCGGATATTTTTCCTATGCGGCGCTCGCGACCCTGCTTGGCGGGATATTGGGAAGCATTGGGGGGTTCCGCCTGTTTCCTACGGTAATCTCAAACGCCTACGGCGTATTTTACCGCCTGCCGAATTTTCAGACGCCGTATCACTGGAACATCGCGTTTGACGCCATACTGTTTATTACCGCATGCACCACGGGCGCTGCCGTCTCCGCCTGCATCGGCACGCTCAGGGAGGTTCCTGCGGCCATCATGCGGCCCAAGGCTCCCAAGGCCGGAAAACGCATATTCCTGGAGCGTCTTGGGTTTGTATGGAAGCGCATGAGCTTCACTGCCAAGGTGACAGCTCGCAACCTTCTGCGTTACAAAAAGCGGTTCTGGATGAGCACCATCGGTATCGCTGGGAGCTGTGCACTCATGCTCACGGGCTTTGGCATGCGGGATTCGGTGTTCGGCATCAGCAACCGGCAGTTTACCCAAATCATGCTTATGCAGGTGCAGGCGTTTTCCTATGAAGCCATGGATGCCGCAGATTGGGAACAGCTTATAAGCACACGGGATCGTGAAGGAAAGATCACGAGTTCCATGCTTGTACACGATAAAGCCATGGACATTGAGGATAAGGAACGCGGCGATCGTAGCGTGCATTTTATGATGGTTCGGGATCCCTCGGCGCTCCGCCCGTTTATTGATCTGAAAAGTCCGGGCGGGCAGCCCCTTGATTTGCCTGACAATGGCGTAATCGTAACCAGCAAGATTGCGGAGCTTTACGGCCTGAAGGCGGGCAGCGAGCTTACCCTCACTTCCGGTGCGACAAGCTACAAGCTGCGCGTGAGTTCGATTGCGGAAAACCATGTCATGCACTATGTGTTCATCTCTCCGGCGTATCATCAAGAGGTAACGGGGCGGGAGCCGCAGTACAACGGTATCCTTGGGCATATGGAGGATACCACGGATGCAGCTGAAGATGCGCTTGCTGCGTCGCTGCTGGCGGATGGGAGGATGTACTCGGTCAACTTTACCACGGGGTTAAAAAACTCACTGTACGATAATTTGAGTTCCCTCAATTATATTGTGGGCGTCCTTATACTCTGCGCAGCCGCGCTTGCGTTTGTGGTCATGTTCAACCTGACCAACATCAATCTGACTGAGCGCAGGCGGGAATTGGCAACACTACGTGTGCTGGGGTTTTACGACAAGGAACTTTACAGCTATGTGTTCCGGGAAAACAACGCGCTTGCATTTATCGGCGCGCTGTTCGGGCTGGTTTTGGGCGTATCCATGCACCGTTATGTCATTGCCACCACCGAGGTGGATATCGTTCGGTTCGTGCGGGAAATTAAGCCCTTAAGCTATGTTATCAGCTTCGCGCTCACGCTTGCATTTTCTTTTATGGTCAACATTATGATGCAGCGCAAGGTACGCGGAGTGGATATGGTCGAATCCTTAAAAAGCGCGGAGTAGTCTTTACTGCTAAGCGCAGTATTTCGAGAGAACAAGGGATCTCTATCCCTTAGATATAAAAGATCCCGGCAATGCCGGGGAATAGGAAAAGGAAAACTGCTATGAAACGTTCAACAAGAGTTGTCGCCGCTGTCATTGCCCTGCTGTTTCTGTTGGGCGTAATTTTCATGGTCTTAATCTCGTTGTCCTATGCCATGCCCAAGGGGGAAAAGAGCGAGACGGTCTATATCACCACGGATGCCGACGGCAACATAAAATCCATGTTGTCGAGCGTGTATCTCACTAACCCTGGAAAGCTAGATTCCGTACGGGATAAGACCACGCTCACCAATATTAAAAACACGCTGGCCTCCGAGCCGCCCAAAGCGGAAAGCGGAGGTTATGTGTTTATGGCAGAGGGCGAGGACGTAGCCTATCAGGGAACGGCGAGCGGAAAGCCGCCGGTTTCGGTCAGCGTAAGCTACACGCTCAATGGAATGCCGGTTGCATCATCCGCGCTTGCGGGCGCTACTGGCCGCATCGGCATTACGGTGCGCTTTACCAACAATAGCCTTGTCACCGCCGACGTCAAAGGGGAAAGCATGCAGTTGTATACACCCTTTACGGCCATCGGCATGCTCACGCTGCCCGAAAGCGCAAAAAACATCATCTGCGAAAACGGGAAGACGGCAAACGAGGCGGGCAGCACGACCGTAACCGCCGTATTATTCCCGGGCCTAGCGTATGATCTTGATGCCGATGCGACCGGTCGGCTCTCCGATAGCTTCCGCGTGCAGGCCGACGTTGTGGATTTTGACTTTGATGGCGTCCGCGCGGTTGTCATGACCGGACTTGTGGAGGCGAACGATCTTGAAGATACGAAAGACCTTGCGGATTTGATGACCGGTATCGACGATATGAGCACGGCAGGGGACGAACTTACTGACGGAACAAGCAAGCTGTATCGAGGCGCTCGGGATTTCAACGAAGGGTTGTATGAGTATTATGATGGCGTTGTGGAGTTGAACAACGGCATGTGGGAGGCGATAGATGGCAGCGGGAAAACCGTTTCCGGTATGGGTGAGTTGGTTTCAGGTATTTCCGAATTTAAAAAAGGTATCGGCGATCTTTCCAGTTCACTGGACAACATCGGCTCCTCTAATGGAAGTATGGATACCGGAGAACTGCAGCAGCAGCTTGCGGCGCTGAATCTTACGCCGGAACAAATGGCGGGGGTAGTCGCAATCGTGCAGCAGACGGCGGCGGCCGCTTCGACGCAGACGGCTTCGGCCATCGTTTCTGGTATTAAGGGCGGGCTTTCTGAGCTTGAAAGCGGCGCTGCGGAACTGCAGGGTGGCGCGTCCGAATTGGGCAGCGGCATGCGAAAGCTTCACAACGGATTTATTGAGCTTGGAGAGGGTACGTCAACGCTGGCTTCAGAAGGCGAAAAACTCGTGGACGGCGCAGGTGAACTGGTGGACGGCATCCGTGAACTGAAAAACGGCGTTAAGGAACTCAATGAAGAAGGGCTGCAGCAGCTTGCAGAGGAGACAGGAAGCATGCGCGTGGCGATAGACCGCAAGGACGCGGTAGTAAGCTTAGGCGAAGCGTACCAGACGTTCTCCGGCCTTCCGGAAGGGATGCATGGAACCGTGCAGTTTGTGTTTGAAACGGATGGTATATTTGAGCCCAAGCCGCTTGCACAAACGCCGTCTTCCCTGGAGAATGGTGTGAATGAAGGCGGCAAAGTTGAAGAGCTGGGGTTCTTTGAGGCGATCTGGGCTTGGATCAAGGGACTTTTCGATAGTTAACTTCAAAAGGAATTGGAAGATAATACATGCACGTGGCATCCGCTTCATATGCTCCATGTAGGAGCAAAAGGAGGGCGGATGCTTTTTGTTGACCAAGCATGATAAAAATAACGGATTAGGTAGCGGCAAACGGTATCTTGCGGTTGTGCTGCTTTTGTGCGCCCTTATTGGCGCCACACTGTTCCTCTCCTTTCCCGGCCGGATAACCGATGCCAGCTCCTCTTCTTCGGGCGGAGAGGAAGAGATGAAAGAAGACTATATCCATTGGGTAGAGTTCAACGTCCCGCTCGAAGTATTGGAGCAGGCATATAAATATGACGTAGAGTCCCATAAGAACGGTGAGAGCGTCGAACTGAACTGGATTGAGCTTTTGGCATACACCGCTGCAAGAAACGGAGGCGTGTTCAAGGACGGAAAAACCAGCAAAACCATGGATGATCTGGTGGAGCGCCTGCGCGGAGGGGAAAAACTTCAGGACATTACGAGTGGTATGCGTTACTACTCGTATTATATGGAAGCATATACGGCCATACTTGCTCAATTTATAGGTGAGCACGAAAAGGTTCAGGATGGAAAAGCCACGACCGTATACGGCCTCAAAGCGTATTCCCCGATAGCCAAGGGGTATGGCTTCGGGCATTACGACGATTTTGGCAATCCCCGCACCTATGGCTACAAGCGGTTGCATTTGGGCAATGATCTGTGCGGTTCGATCGGTGTACCGATTATTGCGGTGGAAGGCGGGGTGGTGGAGAAGCTGGGCTGGAACCAGTATGGTGGTTGGCGCGTAGGCATACGCAGCAATGATGAGCTCCGGTATTACTACTATGCGCATTTAAGAAAGGGCAGCCCGTATGCGGAGGGGATAAAAGAAGGATCTATTGTCCAGGCCGGGGATGTCATCGGATACATGGGTATGACAGGGTATAGCACCAAGGAGGACGTCAACAACGTAAAAATACCACACCTGCATTTTGGCCTCCAGCTGATATTTGACGACAGCCAGATCGACGGTACCAATCAAATCTGGATCGATGTTTACAATATCGTCCGGTTCCTCGAGCGCAACCGCATGCCGGTGGAAAAGCTCGAGAGCGGCGGTTATATCCGGGCGGATGGGTTCTCGCAGGAGGTGGCACAATGAAAGCAGCGGTACGGCTATTGGCAAAACGTGCTGCCGGCCTACTGGCGATGTGCGCTGCGCTTATCTGCTTTGTGCTGCTCTTTGAGGACGGCGGCGCAGTGGAGGCCATGCGCGCGGACGCGCTTTCAACGGTGCGACTGCCCATCATCATGTACCATGCCATACTAAAGGACCCCCAGCGGGCAAACAACTATACCGTTTCCCCGGCGCAGTTGGAGGAAGACTTGCTGTATCTGAAAAAACAGGGATATACCGCCGTGCTTCCAAGGGAGCTGGTCGATTATGTAAACGGCAAAACCGAGCTGCCGGACAAACCCATCATGATTACGTTTGACGACGGTTACTACAACAACCTTGTTTATGTTCTGCCCATACTCAAACGCATGGATATGAAAGCGGTCGTATCCGTTGTGGGTAGCTATACGCAGAAAGCCTCGGAACTAATGGACCAAAATCCCGCTTATGCGTACCTTACATGGAAAGATATCTGCGCGCTCGAAGAATCGGGCCGGGTGGAGATCGCCAGCCACACCTATGCGCTGCACACCAGCCAGGGCGGGCGGGCAGGCGCCAAACGAAAATCCTGGGAAACCAGGGAGGCGCACGAAGCCGTACTCATAGCGGATATTAACATGTTCCGGAACGCGATAGAGGAACACTGCGGGTTTTTGATTGGCACATTTGTATATCCGTATGGCCACTGGGATGACAATACCGAGGCAGTAATGCGAAAAGTGGGCTTTACCATGACGCTGACCTGCCGGGAACGCATGAATTACATTGAGCGCAACCCCGCCAGCCTGTATCATCTGGGAAGGTACAACCGGCCGAGTGGCGTATCCACGGAGGAATTCATGCAAAAAGCGCTCAAAGGGTAAGGCGCAATGGAATTTCCATACATTTCCGCTTTGTGATATACTGTGATACAATCTATTATCCGTTTATATTTCTTACGGCAGGGGTGGTAGGTATGGAAGAACGATCGAATACTGTGCTTCTTCGGGACGTGCAGCAAAATGACCTTCCTTTATATTACGCCATGTATGCAAGCCCCGAGGTGATGCGCTACACGCTTATCGACGCAACGAAGAGTCTTGAGGCGTATTTGCCCTATTTCCTGCAGACGCTCGAAGACAACAAAAGATCGGACAGGCTGATTTATGAGTATGTCGTGTTATTGCAGGATGGCCAGTCTATCGGAATGTGCAATATCAAGCGAATACAGGCCGACCCGGGTAACGCGGAAATCGGCTATATGCTGCTGCCTCCGTACTGGGGGAAAGGGTATGGCACCAATGTTGCGCAGCTGCTGATCCGCATGGGGTTTACGGAATTGGGACTAAAGAAGGTTACCGCCTGCTGCAACGCGAACAACATTGCATCGGAGGCCGTGATGAAGAAGTGCGGAATGCACCGCGAGGCCTTATTGAAAGCAGTGCGCTATAAAGATGGAGAGTGGCAGGACGAGCTCCGCTACGCCATCACGTATACGGATTGGAGCGAAAAAACTTATGGAATTACAGTCTGAACCCAGGGCCGGGACTCAGTTGCAGCGCAATCACGGGATTGATTGGCTGCGGATCGGCTGTATCCTGTTGCTGTTTCCCTTTCATACGGCACGGG
>JAEZIE010000299.1 GCA_023416175.1 Bacillota bacterium | reverse complement strand
GAAGCGTCAGCTTCTCCGTGTAATGCGCTTCCAGATAGTCTGCCGCCCGCAGAAGATAATCCTCTGCGCCGTAAGGCGTGATACTCTGCGCGTTTAAGATCAGCTCCGTCAACAGTTCCACGATGTGCATGGAAGCGATGAGGTCGCTGTTAGCGGTGCGCGGCCGGTACAGCTGCAACAGCCGGTCCAGATAAAACGGCGCATGCGAGGCGGCAGGGATGTGGATGACGTTTGCGCCTTCCTTGGTAAAAAGCTCATAGTAATGCGCAACGGAAAGACCGTATACGTGCGCGAACTTTAAATGCCAGAAGCCTTCTTCGCCGGTTTCATAGCGCTGGAAGAGCATGCAGTCCAAAAACGCGGCGTCTCCCGGAAGGAGGGTATATTCCCGATCCCCATAGAGAAGCCTCCCGGAACCGCCCAGCGTGTAGAGCAGGAGATAGGAAGGAAGGCTGTCACGTTCGGTGTAATAGCGCGCGCCTGCATGAAGTTCGCCCAGCTCCTGCGCATAGAAAAACCGCGTCTTATCAAACAGATTGGGCGTAACGGTTGTGATATACGAATCCTCCGATATATCCAGCGCCGCTTTCACGGTATAATCCTTCATCCACTCACCCCTTCTCTGCGGATTGCCTTGAAGCAATATCCTTGTATTCTGAACTTAGAATACCGTGCCCATTCCGCATGGTCAACCTCCACATCAAAGAAAAGAAAAAAGCAAATACAGAATATTTGTGTGTTCACACTCTTACTGAATTGCAATGCGCAATATTTTGTTATATTGTCGCAAGTTGATGGGATGTGCTTTTTCGCTGCGGCGGATATAATAAGCCTGTAAGGATTTGATTGCCGGAATATCATCACAAAGGCCTTTCGCACCATCTGCAAACGATCTGAAATTGATAAGAAACAGAGGAAACGAATATGAGCATGCTGCAACCGCTATCCGTTCCGAAAAAGCCAAGGATTGGCCTCTATACCGTTGGGTTAAAGGCGTATTGGGACCAGTTCGCAGGGCTTCGGGAACGCCTGATCGCCTACGGCGAATTTATCAAAACCCGTATGTCCGAATGGGGGGAGGTCTATTTTTACGGCCTTGTCGATGACAGCGCAAGCGGCAGACAGGCCGGGGAGTGGTTCAATGAGCGGAATGTGGATATCGTATTCTGCCATTCCGGCACCTATATCACAAGCGATAGCGTGCTGCCCGTGCATTTAAGCTGCAAAGCGCCCGCCGTTTTATTAAACCTCCAGCCCACCGCCCAGATCAACTATAAGAAAACGACCACGGGCGAATGGCTTGCCAACTGCGGGGCATGCCCCGTACCGGAAATCACCTACGCGTGCAACCGCGCAGGCATCGACATCCAGGTCATCAACGGCCTATTGGGCATGGATAAAACCTACCCCGGTTCGCTCGCCGAGGAAAACACGGCGGACCGTCCCGAGGCCGTGCTCGCCTGGAAGGAGATATCCGAATACATCCGGGCAGCGGGCGTGAAGCGCATGCTGAAATCTTCCCGCTTTGGTTTCTTAGGCGGCAACTACAGCGGTATGCTCGACATGTACAACGATTTTACAATGTACGAGGCCGTGTTCGGTCTGCATGTGGAGATATTGGAGATGTGCGACCTCGCCCATGTGATGAATGCCGTCACACCGGAAGAGGTCGCCGCAAAACGCGCGGAAATGGACCGTTTCTTCGTACTTTCCGATGCGCCCGTTGCGGACAGCATCGCGAGCATTCCCACCGAGGAGCAGCTCGACTGGTCCGCCACCGTCGCCGCGGCGCAGGAGAAGTTTGTGATTGAACGCAAGCTCGACGCGCTGACCTACTACTACCACGGCGCGGACAACAACGAATATGAGCAGATACAGTCGGGGTTTATCGTGGGTCACTCGCTGCTTACCGCCCGTTCCGTCCCCTGCGCAGGCGAAGGCGATATGAAGACGGATATCGCCATGAAGATCTGCGACGCTTTGGGCTTGGGCGGCAGCTATTCCGAGATCGTAACGGTGGATTACATGAAGTCCACCATACTGCTGGGCCATGACGGGCCCTTCCATATCGCCATTGCGGATGGCACGCCGATACTCCGAGGCATGGGCGTATACCATGGCAAGAAGGGTGCTGGCATTTCCGTGGAGGCAAAGGTCAAAAACGGTCCCGTCACCACGTTGGGCCTCACGCAGCAGCGGGACGGGAAGTTTAAGTTCATTATCTCCGAAGGCATTGCGACCGACGGCGAGATTATGAACATCGGCAACACGCAGACGCAGGTGGACTTTGGCGTTCACCCCGACCGCTACATGGACAAGTGGTTCCGTGAAGCGCCGCCCCACCATTGCAGCATGAGCGTTGGACACAACAAGGAGCTGTTTTTAAAAGTGGCAAAGCTGCTGGGCGTGGACGCTGTGGTGGTCTAGTAAGAATGAAAAGCGGGGCTCTGCCCCCCACCCCGCTTAAGGGGCTGTCTCACGAAGCATATCATGTACTTCGCGAGGCAGCGGGTTCGGTACTACAGGGGCAAAAATCGCGCCAGTGACGCGATTTTAGAACCCCGGGATTTGAGCCGTAGGCCAAATATCATACTGCCCCCTTAAGAGTCCCAATTAGATGGCCGCGAAATATCGCGGCCATTTCGTTTGCTTTCATTCCTTGAACAACTCTTCCATCTTTAAAAGCAAAGCGGCCTGGTCTTCTTGGGAAAGCAAGTAGTACATGGGATCTTCCGCGTTGGCAGGACTATAGTATTGGACTTCTCTATCAACATAAAGTCCAAACAGAGTATTTCCCACTTCATCTTTGCATCGAATACTCCAAGCATATCCAGGCGCAGGCGTATGCTTTGGGCCGCTGTACGGAATAAGCCCTGCATTCTGAACGGCTAAAACGACTTCCACCGCATCATCGCCTGCAAATAGCTTATCAGGAGGACCGGTGAGGCCATTTCTCAGTTCCACCACCCCACCAACAGGCACAAGCGCAACAAAATCCACCAATACGGCCTGCTCGGTTTCCACATACTTGTGCCGGTGGGAAGACAGTATCACCAGGACAAACAATACGGCCGCCCCAAACAGATAGAAAAGTTTGCTCTTTTGCTGCATGACTCCTCCCTTCCCCCACGGATGCGTGCACAAACCACTATAAAGAGAAAGCGTCGGATGAACTCCGGCGCTTGATAGCCTCATATGAGGCATAATCTAATAATTATTGCTCCGAGGCAGGCGGGATGCAGCCATCCGGAAACTCAGGCGAGCAAACGGTTTCATCAAATACGATATCGTCCTTACCCATGACAGAAGCCTCCTTGTTTGTTTTTCTGTTAGTTTATTGATAACGCCGTTTTCAAAGGTTGAAACAGCTTACAGTACGCGGGCCATGCCGATGGCACGGATGCCGGGGACCGCGCAGGAACCTTCCCCAAATACCGTATCCATCCCGGCACGGTATTCTTCCAACAGCTCCAGCGGCACCCACGCCTGTATGGTGCCCGCAAACCCGCCGCCATGCACCCTGAATGCACCTCGTCCTTTTAACAGATGCTCGCTCAAACAAAGCGCCGCCGCCACCGGCTCCTGCAGTGGGTTTGCAGCAAGGTAGACATTTTGCAGATACATGAAGGACGATTGCCCGCTTTCCCGCACCAGGGACATAAAGCGTTCCACCTCCCCGGCCTTCAATGCGTTCGCCTGCTGTTCTACCCGCGCGTGATCCCGGAAAAAGTGCGCGGCACGCAAAAACGCCCGGTCTCCGCACGCCTTACGGATGCGGGCGGCGTTTTCATAGAGCGCCTCCTCCGTCACATCCCGCAACACTTCCCCGCCCAGCTCCCGCGCCACGGCACGCATCTCCACCGTCACCGCTCCGTATTCGCCAGTAAGCCCTTCATGGTTTCCGTGGGTATCGGTAATGCACAGCGCGTACCCCTGCATCGCGACCGGGATAGGCTCCACCACCGGAGAAAGCGGGTTGATAAAATCCATGCGCACGAACCCGCCCACAGCGCAGGCCATTTGGTCCATCAGCCCGCAGGGCTTGCCGAAGTATTCGTTTTCCGCATATCGGCTGAGGATGGCGGCCTCCACCGGGGAAAGCCTTCCTTCGTTATACAGGTGGCTCTGGATACAGCAAAGCAGCACCTCAAACGCCGCGCTGGAAGAAAGCCCCGACCCGCGCAGCACATCCGATACCAGGTATGCACGAAATCCGCCCACGCGGTAACCTTTTTCCCGCATACCGTTTGCTACGCCCCGGATCAATGCAGCAGAGGTCTCTTTTTCGTCCTGCCTGATACCAAGATCAGAAATGTTAACCCGAATGCAGCCGAATCCTTCCGAATACAACTCCACCGTGCCGTCATCCGCGGGCGCCGCCGCGCACAGCATGTCCAGCTCCACCGCCGCCGCCAGCACTGCGCCGTGGTTGTGGTCCGTGTGGTTG
>JAEZIE010000296.1 GCA_023416175.1 Bacillota bacterium | reverse complement strand
CCTTCCTCCAGCATGCGTGCAAACAGCTCGGCCAGCATAGGGTCAAACTGCCTGCCCGCGTTCTCCCGCAGTTCCCGCAGCGCTTCCTCATTCGTCCTTGCCTTGGTATTGTCCGAATCGTGCGTCATGCGCTCATAGCTTTCCACTACGGCGATGATGCGCGCCAGCAGCGGGATCTCCTCCCCTTTTAATCCCTTGGGGTATCCGGTACCATCCCACTGCTCATGGTGCGCTAATACCGATTCCGCAAGGTCCAGGGTATCGTCAAAAGAGTTTAAGATCCGGTATCCGATGATGGGATGCCGCTTGACCTCGTTCCATTCCTCCAGTGTCAGGAGATGGTTTTTATTCAGGATATTCGGTTCCAGCACGATTTTCCCGATATCGTGCAGGCGGGCGATCTCTTTGAGCTTTTTGAGCTTCACCTCGGAAAGACCCAAGGCGCGCCCGAGCAGGACAGAGAGCTCGCTAACCCGCTCCGCATGCTCCCGCTCCCGGTTGCTGGTTTCATACAGCGAGGTAGTGATCGCATCGATCGCGCGGCTCCTCACATCATCCCGGTTCAGGGATTTTGCGGAATACATATTTTCCTCGGCGGTACTGAGCACGCGGCTGATGGGCTCCTCCGCATCGGTCTTTGTAGCGTAGCCCATGGAGATGCTGCCGCGAATGGCACGGATCTGCTCCTTTGAGAACGCCTCCGTGACCGCTAAGATAGCCGCCTCCGCCTGCGCTGCCGAAGCATTAGGCATCAGGATAACAAACTCGTCACCGCCCCATCGGGCAATCACATCCCTCGGGCTGAATACGCCGCGCAGCACCTCGGAGACCTTCTCGAGCAGCATGTCTCCAAACGCGTGGCCGAATATGTCGTTGGTCAGCTTCAGGCTGTTGACGTCGCCCAATATGATGGAAACGGGCAATGTGCCCAAAGCGTCCACTCGTTGCAATTCCTCCTCAAAATACCTTCTGTTGTAGAGGCCGGTGAGTGAATCGTGGAAGCTCAAGAACTCGATCCTTTTACGCTGTTCCTTTTTATCGGTTACGTCGCGGAACACCAATACCACGCCCACGGTGTTCCCCTGATCATCCCGTATGGGCGCGGCGCTGTCCTCCAAATAATAGGGAACGCCGTCCCGGGAAGTCAGCATGGCGTGGTTGCCCAGTTCCTGCACCTCGTTGGTCAGGAGGGCGTCCTCAATGGGATCCTTAATGGTAAAGCCCGGCTGCTCGTGCGAAAGTAAGAACACCTCTTTGTAATGGTGACCCATGGCTTCCTTCGTACACCAGCCGGTCATCCTTTCCGCAATTCCATTGAGCATTTCAATTATGCCATGAGCGTTGACCACCATGACACCGTCCCCGATGGAGATGAGCGTCTGCAAATATTTGTTGCGCTCAAAGGAAAGCGTGGCAAGCGCCTGCCGCCGTTTAATCGAATTCCATACGCTGTCCATGAGCAGAGCAAGTTCGCTTGCGTCCTCCAGGTCATACTCGCCGTTCCGGTTAAACAATGCAACAGAGGCTACAATCTCTCCGTCGATCAGCACGGGGAAGGAGAGATGGTTTGTAATTTCCACCTGCTCCTGTAGGGCCCCCTTCTTTTTTGTACCAAACCGGAAGAAATGGCGTTCCCCGTCGGGAAAACGGTTGATGACGACCGGCTCCCGCTTGGAGAGCACTTCCCCCCATATGCCAACTTCTTCTAACCGCGCTCTAAGCCAGATGTCCGGAGCGCCGTTTTCGGGGTTTTTGATATCCAACCACGTATGGAGGGTCAATTCCAGCTTTTCTTCGTCGTACAGGTAAATGCACCCAAACCTGCTATCCATGAGCAGCAGTATCTGTTCCAAAACAAGTGCAAGCTGTTCCCCCATGCTATCAAAGTTTCGGTTCATCATATTCAGGGCTATCTCGCCCCGTTTAAGAGCAAACGCCTGGCGCTTTTCATATTTGATTTCGTCGGTAATGTCCCGCGTATAGGAACCTACGCCACGCTTGCCGTCTATGAGCACCACCGGAAACTTCTTGATTTTGAACACCCTGCCGTTATATGTGATCTCTTCCGAAGTGGAATTATTATGTTCCAACACATAACTGTCCGCTACACGGCGGGCAGCAGCAAATTCGGCGTCAAAGAGCGCAAAATCATCCCGGCCGACCGTATCTTTTTCCTTAACGCCATGCATTTGCTCCCCGGCTTTGTTTACAAAGACATAGCGGAAGTTCTCATCCTTTAAAAACAGCCCACTTTCGTCTGCGTCATAAAAGCTTCGCATGAGAGCATTGGACTTTTCCAGTGAGGCTGCAAGCTTTTTTAATTGCCTTCTGTTGAAGCCTATTCCCAGCACCAGCGCAAGCAGCAACAGTGCAACAAAGCTTCCGGCGATGGCAATGAACCTACTATCCTTGCGTTCATTCTCCAGCAACTGAATTTTTTCGGTGATATCCTGGACGATCAGAAGGTTCATGAGCTGCCCGTCCACCGTCACGATACCCGCCGTGATCTCCACAAAACGAATTCTGCCATCGTTGAGACGGTGGGTAAACTGCATAGCGTCCCCGCGATTCCCAAACGCAGCGCGGACGTCCTGGCTGATATTGTCGGAAGGGGTTGCGTTGATTTCGCTGAAGTTCATTTGGGCAAACTGTTCCGCACTGTAACCATAATATTGCGCGGCTGCCGAGTTTGCGTACTTGATTTCACCGGTATAAGGGTCCACCAACAGCATGACGGCGGGGTGGCTCTGCATCATACGAATGAAATCGGTGCTGTTCACCGCCTCTGCCTTCACAGCGAGGGGCAGAAGCAGCCCGACAAACAATATTATGCAAACCACTGCTTTTTTCATATTCCCGTCCCCTTCATGTATGCCAATTCCATGTTTGCATCAAAGGCAGGCAACCAATCTTCTTTTATACAATCGATAAAAAGCGCTGCAATATAAGGATCAAATTGCGTACCGGCATTTTTCTTCAGTTCGCCAATCGCTTGCTCCCTGGGCATCGCCTTTCGGTAAATGCGTTCTTCCGTCATGGCGTCATAAGCGTCCACCACCGCGAGTATTCGGGAAAGCTGAGGGATTTCCTCGCCCTTTAATCCCACGGGGTATCCACTGCCGTCCCAACGCTCATGGTGCGTGAGGATCAACAGCGCAATATGCTTCAATTCCGGCGAAGCAGTTGCAATTCGGCAACCGATCTCCGGATGCCGCCGCATAGAGACCCATTCTTCGCTATTGAGCTGGGCGGGCTTATTCAGAATACGATCGTCCACGCCGATTTTTCCGATATCGTGCAACATGGCAAAAAGCTCGAGTTGATCGAGCTTGCTCTGCGCAAGTCCCATCCGAAAGCCCACGCATCTGGCAAGCCCGGCAAGCCTTTTTGCGTGCGCCTCCGTCTCCTGGCTTCGCGCGTATATGGTGGCCATAACATAGCTGAGAATGGAATTGTGCGAACTTTTGCGCGTAAGCAGCTTGCGGCTGTTGAGATATTCCGCCGCGGTTCTTGCGACTTCCTCCACGCTTTCGTCTTGCTTCTGCTTTACAGAAAACCCAAAAGAAACGCTGATATCGTACCCAAGCGTAGAATTGCTTTTGTTATACGTTTCAAATGCTTGCGTAATCTGTTTGACCAGCATCGCCGCGCCTTCGTGCCCGGTCTTTGGGAGCAATATGCTGAATTCATCTCCTCCCGTCCTTGCCAGAATGGCATACGGAGCACAGCAGGCCTTAATCAGAGTGGCGGTGGTTTTGATCAACTCATCCCCGCGCGTATAGCCAAGCGCATCGTTGATGAGCTTCAAGCCGTTGATGTCGGCAATGATGATGGCAAACGGGCAAAATGGCCGCTGCTCGTCCAATTTCCGCTTTTCGGTTTCAAAACAGATACGGTTATGAAGACCGGTTAGAAGGTCATGGTCGTGCATATATTGAATTTGTGCACCGCGTTTTTTCTGCTCCGTAATATCGACGATGATGCCCTCAAGCGCCGTAACGGCCCCCTTTTCATCCACTACCCCTTGCCCTGTCTCAAGCACCCACTTGCTTTCCCCGCCTTTTACGGTAATCTCATACTCATAACGGAACGGGGCGTTAAGCGCAAGCGCACGGTCCCATTCCCTGCGCACGATATCTTTGTAAATGGGCTTGATCAAGTCGTTAAAGGAAAGAACGCTGTTGTTAATCAGCTCCGCAGACAGATAGCCGGTAAGCGTCAAGCAGCCGTCTGAGACAAAGCGCATGGTCCAGTTCTTATCATTCTCGCAGCGGTAGGCAAGGCCGGGGAGATGGCTTAATAGCACCGCCTTGCTGCGCTCGCTTTCGGTAAGCGCCTGGCACGCCTGCCGATAATCGGTTATGTCCTCTATTATGGATAGAAACAGAGGGGGATTTTCGCAATTAGGCGGGAGCGGGAAGCAGCTGATTTTGAGATATATGGTCTCGCCATCCAGCCTTGTTG
>JAEZIE010000294.1 GCA_023416175.1 Bacillota bacterium | reverse complement strand
TTTGGACGGGGTTGCTGATGGGATTGTAATAGCCGATTTCCTCAACGAAAGCGCCGTCACGCGGAGCGCGGGAATCGGCGACGACGATGCGGTAAAAAGGTGCCTTCTTTGCGCCCATCCTGCGCAGTCTGATCTTAAGCATGATTGTATCCTCCTAAAATATGTGTGTTTTTCTTTATGAATACGGTGAAACCGTGCTTCAACAATTATTCTGATCTACTAACGCTTTTCTTTTGTCGCATGAGCGGAATGATATAGCGCCCATGCTCACGCTGCTATCCGGCACGTGCCGTTATCGCATCACGATACAAATTTCGTTTATAAACGAATTCGTATTAAAACTGGAAGGGCAGGCGCATACGCCCTTTCTTGCCTCTGCCGCCAGAAAACTGCTTCATCATCTTCCGGGTGGCCTCAAACTGATTTAGTAGCCGGTTGACGTCCTGCAACGTGGTGCCGCTGCCCCGCGCAATGCGCTTGCGGCGGCTGAAGTTCAAAATATCCGGATTGGCGCGTTCTGCCTTGGTCATGGAGAGGATAATCGCCTCCATGCGCGCCATCTGCTTTTCATCCACTTCCACATTGCCAAGCTTGCTTGCGTCAAGCCCCGGCATCATGCCGAGGATATCCTGAATGGAGCCCATGCTCTTCATCTGGCGGAACTGATCCAAGAAATCCTCTAAAGTAAAGGCATCCTTGCGCAGTTTTTCCGCAAGCTCCACAGCCTTCTTCTCATCAAAGTTCGCCTGTGCTTTTTCGATTAAGGAAAGCACATCCCCCATGCCCAGAATTCGAGAGGCCATGCGGTCCGGATGGAACGGCTCGATATCTGTAAGCTTTTCGCCGATACCGGAGAATTTGATGGGCTTCCCTGTGACAGAACGTACGGAAAGCGCAGCACCCCCTCGGGTATCGCCATCGAGCTTGGTTAAGATGACGCCGGTCAGTTCCAGCGTCTCATTGAAAGTCTTTGCGACGTTCACAGCGTCCTGACCTGTCATAGCGTCCACTACCAGCAGTATTTCCGCAGGCTTTGCGACGTTTTTCACGCGAACAAGCTCCTGCATCATATCGGTATCGATATGCAGGCGGCCCGCGGTATCCAGTATGACAACGTCGTGGAAGTTGCGCTGCGCGTATTCGATGGCTTCCTGCGCGGTTTTCGCCGGATCGTTCTGCCCACGCTCGAATACGGGGATGCCGATCTTTTCGCCCACCACCTGCAACTGCTTGATGGCCGCCGGGCGGTAAATATCGCACGCAACAAGGAGCGGGGATTTCGCGTGGTTTTTCTTGATATAGGCCGCGAGCTTGCCGCACATCGTCGTCTTACCAGCGCCCTGCAAGCCCGCCATGAGGATAACGGAAGGCGTGACGGAGCCATACTCAAGCTTGGCGTTGGTTCCGCCCATCAGTCTCGTCATTTCTTCGTTAACGATTTTGATGACCTGCTGCCCAGGCGTAAGGCTTTCTAAAACTTCCTGCCCCACGGCACGCGCCGTAACGTCTTTGATAAACTGCTTGACGACAAGGAAGTTGACGTCCGCTTCCAACAGCGCGAGCTTGACCTCGCGCATGGCTTCCTGGACGTCCTTTTCGTTGAGCTTGCCGCGCCCCGTCAGTTTTTTGAATATATTTTGCAGTTTTCCGGATAGCCCTTCAAACGCCATGTTCATCCTCCCAAACGCCGCGCAGGTCCACTATTTTCTCTAACAATACCTGCCGCTGTGCTGCACCGAGTTTCATTTGCTCCACCTGCGTTTTTAATGCAAGGAGCCCGTCTTCCATTTGCCTTACTCGCCGTACAAGACCAAGCCGCGCTTCCATCTCATAGAGCTGTGCTTCCGCGCGGCGCAAGGCGTCGTGTACGCCCTGGCGGGAAATGTTCTCCCGCTCCGCGATTTCCGTGAGCGAATAATCCTCGTCCACATGGAGCGCTAAAAATTCCTGCTGACGCGGCGTTAAAAACGCGCCGTAATAGGACAACAGCATGGAAAGCTCGATGTTGCGCTCCATAAACAGCCCCGCCGTTCCTGTAAAGGCATTTTGCTTTACACCTTGATCATTATACCGCAACGGCTGCGGTTGTCAAGGGAGAAATAGTCGGTACGGAAAAAGCCGCGTATCGCGCGGCTTTTTCAAAAAGGCATGTACATCTGCTTTATAGTCCCCACTCCTGGTACCATCGACATTCCTTAGGAAGGGGGTTGGGGAAACGTAGTTTCCCCAAAGCAAAAAAACAATCGTCGGCGCTGGAAGCGCCGATACCTTACAGCTGCTTATCCAGCATTTGCGCAAATACGGACTTAGGCTTGACGCCGATCACCTTTTCGGCAATCTGCCCGTTTTTGAATATCATGATGGTGGGAATGGTCATTACGTTGTACCGCTGCGCGATCTCGGGCTGCTCGTCCACGTCCACCTTGCAGACCTTGGCCTTGCCTTTATAATCGGAAGCCAACTCTTCGATCACTGGGCCGACCATGCGGCACGGCCCGCACCACGTTGCCCAGAAATCCACAAGCACCGGCTCGGGGGATGCAAGCGTGGAATCAAACGTTTCCTTCGTTAAATACAGCACATCTTCAGACATGTCTTTGTCCTCCTGTCAGTTTCTTTCACGATTAGCATGCTCGGCTCAGGCCTTAGCATACGCGT
>JAEZIE010000053.1 GCA_023416175.1 Bacillota bacterium | reverse complement strand
TTTGTATTTGCGCGTTTAGCGCGCCATGGTGTAAATGTTAACGAGATCCTCCTCGTCGATCGCACGAAAACCGTAAAGCGTGCCAAAACTCTGGTTGCACTTATGCGACATTTCCCTGATCTGTTCGTCGGTTACTTCATATCCAAGCTCGCGGATGGAGGTAGGCATTTCGATGGAGCGGAAGAACGCCTCCAGCGCCTCGATACCCTTTAACGCGGTCGCCTTCGCGTCGCCGGTGTCAATAACGTCCATTACGCGTACGGCAAACTGCTGGAAGCGTTCGGGCTTGATCTCAAACGTATAGCGCGCCCAGCTGCCCCACACCGCGGAAAGGCCCGCGCCGTGCGCAACATCGAACAGGCCGCCGAGCTCATGCTCCAGCTTATGGCTCACCCAGTCACCGGAAGCGCCAAGCCCGGTCAGGCCGTTGTGGGAAAGGCTGCCCGCCCACATCACTTCGGCACGGGCCTTGTAGTTCCCCGGGTCTTTCATCAATATAAGCGCGTTTTCCATGACGGTGCGCAAAAGCTGCTCTGCAATGCGGTCCGTCATACCCATGGTCTCGCCGGTGGTAAAGTACCGCTCCAGCGTATGCATCAGGATATCCACGCAGCCGCTCATGGTCTGATACTGTGGCAGGGTATAGGTAAGCTCCGGGTTCATGATCGCAAATTTTGGCCTAGAGAGGTCGTTGTTGTGCCCGCGCTTGAGCCAGCCATCCTCGTTGGTGATAACGGAAGAATTGCTCATCTCGCTGCCTGCAGCGGCGATTGTGAGCACCACGCCTAAGGGCGCGCAGGCCTGCGGCTTCACTTTGCCCGCATACAGGTCCCATATGTCGAACGGGTTAGCAAGCCCGTAGCAAATCGCCTTCGCGCTGTCGATAACGCTGCCGCCGCCCACGGCCAGTACGAAATCCACGCCTTCCTTTTTGCAAAGCTCAATGCCCTGATACACAAGGGACAGGCGCGGGTTGGGCACGACGCCGCCCAGTTCCACATAGCTGATGCCCTCTTCCGTAAGTGAACGGAAGATACGGTCCAACAGCCCCGAAGCCTTCGCGCTGTGCCCGCCGTAATGCACAAGCACTTTTTTGCACTTCTGTGCCTTTACAAGTTCCCCTGTGCGTGCCTCCGCGTTTTTGCCGAACGCCACCCTTGTGGGCGCATAGTAATCAAAGTTCTGCATGCAATTCCTCCGTTTAGATGATCGTTATTTATACTACGGGTTTACCACGTTGACGGGCGTGCCGTTCAAAAACTGCCTGAGGAACCCAGTTCTTTTTAGTATAACCATTCCAAGCGGCTGAGAAAAGGGGCAATCGCATTCCTCCGCCGCAAAATATGATGGGCAATACAGGCCCCTGTACAAAATGATTCATTTTGCAATATAATTGATAAAGATATCTTTTATTATTCCCCTATGGAGGCCCTCAAATGGAAAAGAAAAAACTGAAGATCAAAATTTTAAAGGACGGGCCGTATGTTGTGACGGGCGGCGTGCCGCTCTCTGAAAAGAATATCAAGGCCATCGGCAAAAATTACATTTATGAAGACGGGAAGCCGCTCCCACAGGCAGAAACCTATTCGCTCTGCCGTTGCGGCAAAACAAAAAAATCGCCGTTTTGCGACGGCGCGCATAAGGATTGCAATTTCGACGGCACGGAAACTGCAGAAAAAGAACCGTTTGTAAGCCGTGCCAAGGTTTATGACGGCCCTACGCTCACCATGCTTGATGACGGGCGCTGCGCATTCGCACGCTTTTGCCATACATACCAGGGGGACGCCTGGGAGCTTGTGGAACGTTCCGACAACCCTACCTGCAGGGATTTGGCCATTAAAGCCGCGACAGAATGCCCCGCAGGACGCTTGGATATTATCGATAAGCAAACCGGGCAAACAATAGAGCCGGAGTATGAGCCTGCCATCGAGGTATTGCAGGACCCGGACCGAAGCGTAAGCTGCGGGCTGTTTGTAAAGGGCGGCATCCCTATAGAAGGCGCAGACGGCGAAACGTATGAAATACGCAACCGCGTAGTACTCTGCCGCTGCGGATATTCAAAAATCAAACCCTTTTGCGATTCACTCCACGTCGTACGCGGGTATCTCGATAGAAAAAAACGTTGGTTTGAATAGTAACTAGCTACGTTATTTACTTCAGCGTGTCAAAAAAGACATGCAGCATATGTTTTGTATTTTCGTAAGGTATCGCCTCCTACGGTGGCGACGCTGCCCGGCTTGCTTCCGGTCTTCTAACACAATTCAATTAATAGGGAAATTTGATCTGCTCGGTATCCTCTATGCAATAATTGTCCTCCTCAAACAACGCAGCGCAGGCAGCCGTGACTTCGGGGTCGTAGAGCGTGCCTGCGTTATCTTTGATCTCCTGCAGCGCAACCTCCAACCCAAGCTGTGCGCGGTAGGGCCGGTGGGATATCATGGCCTCCACTACGTCTGCCACGAGAATGACATGCGCCTCCGGCAGAATATCATTCCGTTTCAATCCACGCGGGTAACCCGAGCCGTCGCAGCGCTCATGGTGCTGGTAGATGGCTTCCTCAAAAACCCGTGGCAAGTCTACCCGTGAAATCAGCTCGTACCCCCGCACGGAGTGCTCCCGGATGAGCTGCATTTCCATATCCGTAAGCTTCCCGGGCTTGCAGAGGATTTCGGAAGGGACCACGATTTTTCCGATATCGTGGAGGTATCCACAAATGCGGATCGTTTCCGCCGTTTCGCTTTTCATGCCCATTTTATAAGCAATGGCCGCAGCAAGGTTACCGACCCTGCGCTGATGTCCGGCGGTATATGGGTCCCGTGCCTCTGTGACTGTGGCCAGCAGCGAGATAATGCTTTGCATGGCTTTTGAAAGCGCCCGCGTCTTGATTTCCACCGTCTGCTCAAGCTCCTGCTGGTACAGCTGGTTCCTGTACTCGAGCGCTTTTTTTTCATCCCGCAGGCGTTTGATTTCATCCGCATGGCCTACCGCCTTGATCAGCTCAAACTTGTTTACGGGCTTTACCAAATAATCGTTTGCCCCGGCCTGCACTGCGGTAATCGCGGTGTCCACCGTGGGCTCCCCCGTCATTACGATCACCAGGGTTTCTTGGGATTTCGCTCGAATCCTGGACATAAGTTCAATACCCGTCATCCGGGGCATGATAATATCGGTCACCACAATGTCATATACCTGGTTTTCCAGTATCTCGGACGCTGTTACCGCGTCGGGCGCGGTATCCACCTCATATCCCGAATTTCTTAGAAAAGCGCTCAAAGTCGTTCTGATGCTGTTTTCATCATCCACAATCAATACTCTGCTCATCAAGAATTCTCCCGGCTACTTCGTTATTGTCCATCCGTTATCAACTGGCAAAACCACATTGAAACGGCTAAATTTCCCTTGCTTGGTATCTATTTCGAATTTTCCGTGATGATCTTTAACAATTCCGTGGCTGATCGACAATCCAAGCCCTGTACCCAGCTCCTTGGGCTTGGTGGAGAAGAACGGCTCAAATATCTTTTCCTGTACAGAAGCCGGAATTCCTGTTCCATGGTCCTCCACCGTGAGCCGGATCCATCTGCGCCCCGCCTCAAAAAAGTGCACGCAGCGTACGCGTATGAGCTTATCCTCATCATATTCTGGGTACTTTTCGTTAAGCGCGTCACGCGCGTTGGTTAAAAGATTCATTAATACCTGCTGAATCTGCTGGCTGCGGCATTTGATATCGGGTATGTTTTCGTCCAACTGCACGTCGAGCGTGATCTGGTCCCGCTTGATAACGGTCTTGATCAAAGACATGGTCTGGTTCACGATATCGTATACGCTTGCATAGCTGTGGGATTGCTTTTCCTGGCGGGAGAACTGCAGCAGGTTGCGGACGATCTCAGAAATGCGTTTGGTTTCGTTAAGTATTTCCTGGCTGTAATTGGAGATGCCCTGGTTTTCGCCCGCTTCGTCCTGAATGAGTTGCGCATAGTTCATGATGCCGTTGATGGGATTGTTGATTTCATGGGCGACGCCACCCGCCAAAGTGCCGATGGCCTCCAATTTCTGCTGCTGGCGCATTTGCGCGTCCACATCGGATTTTTTGCGCTCAAGTTCCTTTCTTTCCGTGATGTCTCGTACGAAAACGAATCCGCCGCTCAAGCCGTCCATCTCGATCGGAACGGATTTGACCTCGACATCCACCTCGCTTCCATCCATCCGCAGAAATACTTCCTCCAGCGACGGCGAACCCGTACCCGCTTCAAGCGCTTGCATGCGCTCTTGTACGATATCATGATAATCCGCCCTGACACGGTCGAGCACGGGTGTTCCAAGCAGTTCCTCCGGCCCGCTTGCTCCGAGCAGCTTGATCAAGGTTTGATTTGCATAAAGAAACTTTCCGTTCATTTGAATGAATATTGCATCCGGCGCGCCTTCTATCAGCAACCGCTGCCGGTTTTCACTGGCTTTTAATGCATTCGTCGCAAGGACCCGCTGGGTAATATCATGGATGAATGCGTAGTTAAGTGAGTTGTGTTCATACTGAATAGCGCCCGCGTAAACCTCAACATCCACAATCTCTCCCGTGGCCTTTTTACTTCTGCTTTCAAAGTATACGCTCTGACCCGCTTCAACCTTGGAATTAAAAATGCTAAAATGGTCTGTGATTTCCGGAAACAGATCCTGATAGCCAAGCGTCTGCATGACCTCCCGCGGGTATCCATAAAACTTGCAGGCCGCCTCGTTTGCGTTGAGGATACTCCCCTGCTCCGGCTTAAACAGCAGGACAACGGCATGGTTGTCCTCATATAAGGCACGGTAAAGTTCGTTTGCCTCCGCCGCGCGCCGGAAAGTCTTGTGCCATCCCAACTGCACCTGAAGAAGCTGGGCCACAACGACGGAAGCGACCGCATGCAGCAAAAATATAGAAAGGCTCGCCTCTTGAAACAACTGCCGCGCCATGTTCCATGGCAGCAGCAGCCAACAGAGCAGTGTCACGACCTGCAGCAATACGCCAAACAGTGTGATATTCCAAAACCCATTCTTCTTTTTCTCGGAGAACAGCTTTCTCCAAAGAAGCCCTATGATATTGCTTGCTACAAGGATTAAGACGCCGGGCAATGCCCCGGGACCAGCTGCCAACACCCGATAAATTGCCATAATGACGGATGTCGTAACGGATACTCCCCCGCCAAATACGAACGCGATAACGCCGACAAATACGGAGCGTGCATCCAATATGATGCCGGGCAGCAGCTCATAGCCGGAGTATATGAGCAAAATGCCGACTCCGCCGCAGAGCACCCCCATGATCCAAGAAAAAGGCAGTTTGAAGCGGGTAGCAGCCCCATAGCTGATTTCGTGCACAATGCCTATCAGGAGTAAGGTAAGTAGATTATGGCTGATTTCTACGAGTAGGTCCATGAGTTGGCTCTCCCCTCTCGTGTGATGTGTATATAATATATGATTCGATTAAATTGTACAAAAGATTATCCGATATGAAAAGTATATCGTCTGATTTTGTTTATGAAAAGAGTATTTTTACCAAATTTCTCGTATTGTGTTCCAATTGCAACAAAAAAGGGCGATTTAAGTGGAATGTTCCGATAAGCTGAGGCCTGCCGCACAATCGTGTGGCAGGCCCCTACTCTTCATTGACTATTCGTTTTCTTGGATGGAGCGATTATAGCTTGAGTGCTGCCATCGCGATGAAGTATACAAGGAACAGCGCGGAGAACACGTACAGCAGCGGATGTACTTGCTTGGCCTTGCCGCGCACCAGCTTGGTGATGACGTAGAATATGAAGCCCGCGGCGATACCGTTGGAGATGCTGTAGGTCACCGGCATGATGAGCACGGTCATGAACGCGGGAAGGGCTTCTTCAAAGTCTTCCCAGTTGATCTTGCGGAGCGAGTCAGCCATCAGCACGCCCACGATGATGAGCGCCGGAGCGGTGGCCGCCGTTGTGACCATACCGGCGACGGGCGCCAGGAACAGGCACAGCAGGAACAGGATCGCCGTCACAACCGAGGTAAGGCCGGTTTTGCCGCCTTCGCTGATGCCCGCGGCGGATTCAATGTAAGTGGTCGTGTTGCTGGTACCAAGCAGTGCGCCCACCGAGGTGGCGATGGAGTCCGCGAAGAGCGCCTTGTCCATCTTGGATTTGAAGCCCTTGCCCGAGAAGAGCGCGGCTTCGTCCTTCTCATCGAATATACCGGCCTTGCGTCCGGTGCCGATGAACGTGCCGATGGTATCGAACGTATCCGTCAGCGAGAAGGCGAACACTGTCACGATGACCACGATAATCTTGGCAGGATCGGCAAAAAGCCCTCCCATATCCAGATGGAACGCGGTCTTTGCGACGTCGCTTACCGCCATGGCGGCGGAAGGATCATACTTGGTGACGCCGAAGGGGATGCCGAGAAGCGTGGTCGCGACGATGCCCATGAGGATCGCGCCCTTGACCTTGCACACCATGAGGATTGCGGTGATAACAAGGCCGATGATCGCCATCAAGGCCGCGGGGCTAAGCCCAAAGTTTACGATTGCGGGGATGGCGCCGCCGTTGGATACGACCGTGCCGCCTGCCATCGCGGGATCGTTGATGATGTTCCAGGGATCGATGGTGAACTTGATGATGTTGGCGTCCTTCAGCCCGATGTAGGCGATAAAGAGGCCAATGCCAGCGCCGATGGCCAGCTGCAGGGACTGGGGAATGGACTTGATGATGGATTTACGGATTTTGGTGACTGTGATGATGATGTTGATAATACCGCAGATAAATACCATGGCGAGCGCCTGCTCCCAGGTAAAGCCAAGAGTAAAGCAAACCGTGTACGTAAAGAAAGCGTTGAGTCCCATGCCCGGCGCAAGCGCGTAGGGAACGTTGGCAACGAAACCCATGACCAGGGTGCCGATAGCGGTGGCCAGTATTGTTGCGACGAATATGCCGCCCTTATCAAAACCGGGGACCGCACTCAAAATAGCGGGGTTGACAAAGATGATGTAGGCCATGGTGAAGAACGTCGTAATGCCTGCTATGATCTCTGTTCGGGTATTGGTGCCGGATGCCTTGAGCTTGAACAGCTTTTCCATAACAACCCTCCTAAGTATGATTTCTTAACAATTGTATCACAGTCCGTTCAAAATTACAGTATAACAATTTTCAATATGTTCATATGTGACAGTAACATATTGAAAACAAATACGACCTCCACCATCACGGTTAGGGCCGCTCCGTAAGCCCTGAACGAAAAACCTTGAACAGACGGGAAGTGCCGCTCGATCAAAAAAAAAATCCGGCCTGGCGGCAATCAATACCACCGGGCCGAATCCTCCTCAATCCCCCTTTAGGAAATCAGGTTACTTGATGATTCTCCACTTTCCGATAAGAGGAAGTTCGAGCGCCTTGCCGTTTAACGTATTGACCAACCCCATAATTGCAAAAACCAGCACCGCGATGGAAAATAGGGGAAGCAAGATCCACCCGATAATCGGGATGATGCTGAAAATGATGGTGCCCGCTACGCTTACGAGCAGCAGCAACAAACCCTGGTTCGCGTGGAACCGTCCAAAGGGCGAGTCCGAGCAAACGATCAGCGGCAGGAAGAAAATAAGGTAGGCAAAAGCAGAAACCACCTTGTTCTTCTCAATGTCCTCGGGTGCAAAAGTTTGCTGGGTGCTTGTCCCTGGCTCTTGATATTCGCTCATAAAAACCTCCTGATGATTATTTCTACCGGCCTTGCCGGTTGATAAACTCGGTTATTCTTGGGTAGACTTGACCATGGTTATGATCGCCGTCTGATCCTCTTGCGTGTAGGAAAGCGTGATCTCCACTTGGCCATTGGACCCGCCGTAAGAGATGACTCCGTTGGAATCGACTGAATACGCATCCTCCGCAAAGTCTGTCTTTACACTTTCCATATAGGATTGAAAATCCGCCTTCGCGACTTCCAATACAGAAACCATAACATATTCTTCGCTGTCCAGCACGCTTTCAATTTTGCCGGCGGTAAAAGCAGGCAAAGCTTTGGAAAGGTCAGAAGTCGGCCATTCCGTAGAACCTAAAGTCACTTCCTCGCCATCTTCACCCTTGATGGTGACGGTATCATCATCATTGATATCTATGTTGCCGCCGCCGATACTTTCCAAGAACTGTTCAGCGGCTTTTTCTTCCATTTTTTGCTTGATGCCACAGCCCGCCACAGAGAAAACCAGAAGTGCTACAAGAATACAAACAACCAAAAATCGTTTCATATCATTTCTCCTTTTATTATAATGGAATTACCTTTTATAAACCATAGTGTTTTCTATTTCCGGTCTGTTTTTATGCATATTTCCCGGTACTGTATAATTAGCTCCGGCCTGGACGTTACCCCAAGCTTTTTATACAGGCTGGTCATGTGGGTGTTTGCAGTAGAGTATTGAACGGAAAGCGCCCCTGCCGCTTCCTTGAGCGTACAACCTTCCAGCAGCAGCAACAGCAGTTCCTGTTCCCGCCTCGTCAGGGCCAGAAGCCTCGTATGCCGTTCGGACTGCTCGTGCCTCTTTTCTCCTGCATCCGCCTGTACCTGTGCCTGCACCGTTTTTTTTGCGGTCAAAGGCTCGTTGCCGCCTTTTTCCGCCTTGAACGCTTGTTTGAGCCGGTAGAACAATCCGCTACCTGCCTGTGCATCTGCCTTTTGCGCCATATACATCACCTCCCCGCGGGATGCGTACTCATTTGGGCGGTCATATGAGCGCCGCGTCATCCGCTTCTTTTGCATTCTCCTACATTCTGGTGAGAATCGTCTATTCATTATCTTGCATGAGCAATGAAAAATCCGGTATTCATTAGTTCTAATGAATACCGGATAATGATCGATATGCGGCTTGTGTCACTTGTATAAACGACTCGTTTGTGAATGCAAGCCGGGTAGGTACCGCTATTTTCCTTGCGGTTGTTCCGGCTGCTCCTGATCCTCCTCCGGAGGATGGAAAAACGCATGTACGGCCTGGGCGGTACGCCGGTCAATGCCGGGAAGAGCCGCCAAAGTCTCCAGGTCCGCTGCGCGTATGGCGTCAAACGTCGGGAACGCGTCAAACAGGATGCGCTTTCTTTTATGGCCTACCCCCGGGATCTCATCCAATCTCGAGTAAAGCGCGTTTTTGCCGCGAAGGCTTCGATGATAGGTGATAGCAAAGCGGTGTGCTTCGTCGCGCAGGCGCTGCAGCAGGTGCAACGCAGGGCTGTTGCGGTCGAGCGCAAGCGGCTCCGGCTGATCCGGAAAATAGATGCGCTCGGTCAGCTCCGCAAGGCCGATGGTGTTAAGATGCGTAAGGTCATACTCTGCAAGTACATCCAGCGCAACATCCAGCTGGCCGCGACCGCCGTCGATCACCAGAAGATCAGGCAAGTGCATAAACCGCTCGTCCTGCTCTTTGGCGCGGGCAAAGCGTCTGGAGAGCGCTTCCCGCATTGCGGCGTAATCATCGCCGCCCGTCGGCGTCTTGATGCGGAACCGCCGATATTCAGAGGGCGCGGGCGCACCGTTTATAAACACGACCATGGAAGAAACGGTATCCCGTCCCTGAATGTGCGAGTTATCAAAGCATTCCATTCTTTCGGGCATGGCATCAAGCCCCAATACTTCGGCAAGGGCAGATAGCGCCCCTTCCCCACGTTCCCAGGAGCGCTGCCTCAACTTCTTTTCTTTTTGCAGCAAGTCCAGGCCGTTTCGCGCGGCAAGTTCCGTCAAACGCCGCTTTTCGCCTCGGACAGGCACCGTAAGGTGTACGCGCCTGCCGCGCCGCTCGGTCAACCATGCTTCAATGGCTTCTGTATCCGCCGTTTGATCATACAGCAGGATTTCGGGTGGGAGCTTTACGGCTTCGGCGTAATACTGCTTCAAGAAGGCGGCCATCGTTTCGCCAGCACCCTCTTCCCCCGTCCCCTCCTGTGCATTTTCTATGCGGAAGTTCTCGGTTCCCACCACTTTGCCGCCGCGCACGAACACGGCGAACACCAGCGTTTCCCCTTCAAAGCTGGAAAGCGCAAACACATCCTGCTCCACGCCCTTGGCCGCAATGGCATGCTGTTTTTCGCCCAAAGCGTTAATGGCCATAATACGGTCCCGCAAATGCGCCGCGCGCTCAAACTCCATGGCCTCGGATGCTTGTTGCATCTTTGCCGTCAGCTCCCGTACCACAGGCTCCGTCTGCCCTTCTAAGAATGACGCGACCTGTTCCAACAGCTTATGGTATTCCGCACGCGGGATATTTCCGGAGCAGGGCGCACAGCATTTGCCCACATGATACATCAGGCAAGGCCGCTCATGCCGGGCAATCGCCTTGTTAAGATCCTTTTTACAGTGGCGAACAGGAAAGTGCTCATACACAACATTGAGCGCTTCCCTTAAAGCGATGCTCGAAAGATAGGGCCCCAAATACTTTGCGCCGTCTTTTGCGACACGCCGAACAACCTCGATACGCGGAAAATCCTGCCTGAGATCGATACGAACATAGGGAAAATGCTTATCGTCCTTTAGCAGGATGTTGTAGCGCGGCTGAAACTGCTTGATGAGGTTGCTTTCAAGCGTAAGCGCTTCGGTTTCGTTGGCGGTGAGTATGGTTTCAAAGTCCTCAATGTGCGAGACCATCGCAACAACTTTGGGCGGATGGCCTTTTGAGGATTGGAAGTACTGCCGCACGCGGTTCTTTAAGGAAACCGCCTTTCCCACATAAATGACCGTGCCGGTCTTGTCCTTCATTTGGTAGACACCCGGCGCGCTGGGCAGCAGCTTTAATTTTTCTTCGATACGTTCGTTCATCTGTATTCGTCTTTATAGCAGCATTTACTTATATTGATATAAATCACGCCGCCCAATGTAATGGCCAGAAACATCCCCCAGGAAGACGCAAGAATAAGCCATTGTCCAAACAGCAAGTACAAAAGGCCGCCAGCGACAAGTACCGCCCCCATGCTCAGCATCATAATCCCCACATACCTTGCAAGCTTATCTTTATCATACTTTTCTTTTTCCCCACGGCTTGCGGTATTATAGCCGGCAATGAGGTTCGTAAGCTTAAAACGGAGCATGAGGAACCCCAGCAGCAGGCAAATACCTCCGCCCGAAAAGTTCGCAAGCTCCTCCATATTCCCCGCTCCCCAACCTATAATGTCAGCGCCCCCGCGCGCGCAAGCATGCGATACAAAAGCGGCAGCGGCATGCCGATCACGGTGAAATAATTCCCTTCCACGCGCTCCACAAATATGCCGCCCGGCCCCTGTATGCCATATGCCCCTGCTTTGTCCCGCGGCTCCCCGGTTCCGACATACCACAAAATTTCCCGCTCCGTCATGGGCGCAAACGTCACGCGGGTCACATCGTGCCTCACATCCGTCCCGCTTGACGTAAGTACCGCGACGCCGGTATACACCTCATGGGAACGCCCCTGGAGTTTTTCTAAGATCCTTGCGGCATCCGCATCGTCTTTGGGTTTGCCGACGATCTCATCATCAATATACACGATGGTATCCGATCCAATGACGCAGGCATCCGGATATTGCGCGAATACGGCCTGCGCTTTTTCTAACGCAAGCGCCTCCACCAAAGCCCCCGGGGCAATGTATTCGGGTACGGTTTCCTCCACTTCGCTTACGATCGCTTCATAGGGAATATTCATCATCGCTAGCAGTTCCCGCCTGCGCGGGGATTGCGACGCCAGGATAATTCGCATTTAGTCCTCCAACAGAAGCCCAACGGGGCAATGATCGCTTCCTTCCACCTCGGGCAAAATAAAGCTGTCCTTTACGCGCGACATCAGCCGCTCAGATACAATGAAGTAATCGATGCGCCACCCCACATTATTAGATCTGGCGTTGCTGAAGTAACTCCACCAGCTGTAAGCGCCCGTCACTTCCGGATACAGTCTCCGGAAGGTATCCACAAAACCCGAGGACAGAAGCTGTGTCATCTTTTCGCGCTCCTCATCCGTAAAGCCCGCGCTCATACGGTTGCTTTTCGGGTTTTTGATATCGATCTCCTGGTGCGCCACGTTCA
>JAEZIE010000096.1 GCA_023416175.1 Bacillota bacterium | reverse complement strand
ATATGAGCGCTCACAGGCCATGCTGGAGCACCCGTATCAGCCGCTGACCAACATGAAACTATGGTTCAACAACGAAGAAGTAACCTGCGGATGGCGCGCGGATGAGGCGCTCTATATGCCCTGGCAGACGCAACAGCTGCCGCTTGCAAAGGAAGTGCTCGAAGCCTATCCATTAGATAAGAACGCATGTTTTTCTGTTACGCGCATCCATGTGCCTTATCCCAAACCGCAGCAAGGTATGATTGAGGGACTCAGGCGGATGTGGGCGCGTCCCGAATTAAAAAACTTGCAAATTTCTATCAGCCCTTCTGAGCAGATGCTGCCTCTGGAGCACTCGTTTATGGTGGATCTCGAATCAAAGGAACTGCCGGAGCTTACCTTTACACACCCCGCGACAGGCGTAGCTCACACGCTGCGCGTTGTGGATGCCGAATGGCAGGATTTTAGCGCGCAGTTTCAAAAAATGTACCGCATGCTCAAACACAGAAGGCATATGCGCCATATGGCGGGAGAAGCTCCCGGCCGTATCCTGCGGATTGGGTATATGCTCTCCCCACCTCTACCCCAGGGAGAACGGCTGCAGCTACAGGATGCGATGCGCACGCTTCAGCCCTCCGAACATAGCGGCGCTGCGGCAATCGGCGTGATCGGCGGCGCTGACGGGCCAACGGCAATTTTTATTACAGACCGTGAAGCGGACCAGCGCTCCATGGAATACGGCGTATGTTATTCGAGTTTCTATCCGGGGCCGCAGGCAAGCTGTACGATCAATCTGGAAGGCGTCTGGACCCAAAAAGAGGCGCAGGCGGATTTTCATTTTGTATGGAACGGAAAAGCGTAACGCCTACGGAACGTGGCTTTTCACGGGCGTTGTCTTGCGCAATGCGTGGCTGGCGCGCCATACTGTAGAGGAAAGCGAATAGGAGGAAAAATATGAAGCTATATATCAAGCAAAAGGTATTTTCCTGGCGGGATCGGTTTACGGTAAAGGACGAAAGCGGGGTTGACCGGTACTTTGTGGAGGGAGAACTGTTTTCCTGGGGCAAGAAGCTGCATGTCATGGACGCTTCGAGCAATGAGGCGGCGTTCATTCAGCAGAAAGTATGGAGCTTCCTGCCGCGTTATGACGTGTTTGTGGAGGGCCGCCACATTGCCCAGATCAAGAAGGAATTTACGTTCCTACGGCCCCGCTACACCATTGAGGGGTTAAGTTGGGAAGTAGAGGGCGATTTCTGGGCCCACCGTTATGAGATCACGCAATCGGGCGGCCCGGTGGTTTCCATTCAAAAGGAATGGTTCACATGGGGAGATAGCTATGCTCTTGACATTGCATCCCCGCAGCATGAGATCTATGCGCTTGCAGTCGTGCTCGCCATTGATTGCGCCATGGCGCAGGAAAGCAATGCGTCAAATTAGGGTTGGCGACAGAATCTAGAGACGCTTTCATGTAAAATAATGGAAACAACCTACACAGAACTCCTGTTTCAAGAAGCAATGCTGGATTGCACAAATAATGGAAGCTCATTCTGAGCTATCTCTATGAAACGGATTAGGTCCGTTCCCTATCTGGAAAATCAGAGCAAAAAAGTCCCGTAACAGTAAAGTTGCGGGACTTTTGCCATGTAGAAAAATAACATAAATGAGTATAACAAAGGCTGCCCAAGCCCCTATAAATAATGCCGAAAGCCGGAGACTCATTTCTTTGTTACGTATGAAAAAGCCAACCGCATTATATTTGGAGTTGACGCATAACGGCGAAGGTAATGTCCTCCGCCATAGCCATGATGCGGTCGATGATCTGATCGGATTGCTGTATGCTCTCAGCATAGTTGCCGGTAAGGATTTGCATGGCCTCGTTTTCTGTCATATAAATCAAATCGTAGAATGTCGTCTGCAACAGATTCCGGTCAAAATTGCGGTTGAGTGAGGATAGAAAATCGGCCGCGGAGTCTGCAAGTGCATACCATTGGGTATTGAGATTGCTGATCCGCTGTGTATCGTTGGCCTTAATGGCATTGATTAACTCAAGAATCAGAGCGTTTTGGATATTCAGTATCCCTTCAAACTGCGCGGCGTTGCGTTCGCCATACAATTGGCGGATCAACCCGGCCAAGTCTTCCGCACTGCGCCCTAATCGCTGCTGCACAGCCTCCGTATCACTCCCCATTTTGGAAAGCAGAATCAGTTCCCGCGTCCAACGCGCGTAATCCGTCAAAAGCCTACGCAGCGCAAAAGCAAATTCCACCTGGTTAAGCAAGTATGTTCTTTGGGCAATGGGAGGCTGCATGGATATCCCTCCTTACTTGAAGCTGTTTATCTTTATGCACCCGCCCGTCCGTTTATCAAAAGAAATCCCTGGTGCCTGCTTCGTATTCCGCCCGAGGCAGGGCTTTTTTTTGCATTCTCCCCAGCCTTCTTTCAGAGAAAGGCTTTGATACTTTTAAATAAGCCGCATCGAAAAATCGATGCGGCTTTGTATATAACCCGGCTCTTTTCAATACTTCCTTTTAAGAAGCGACATCCTGTGCCGCGGCTTTCTCCTTTTTCTTGCTTTCGTTTGCTCCGATGGAGAGTATGAGGTTGAGCAGGATTCCCACTACAGCCGCGGTGGCGATAGCCGGGAGCTTCGCACCGAAGATCGGGATCATACCGCCTGCAAACCCGTAGTGGCCGCCCAGGCCTACAACAAATATGACGGAGATGACGGCAAGGTTACGGGCGTTGAACATATCCACGTTCTGGTTAATCATGATCGCCACGCCTTGCGCCGCGATTACGCCGAACAGGAAGATGCACGCGCCGTTGATAACGGCGGAGGGCACGGTGTTCACGGCGTTGGAGAGCGGCGTCAGGAATGAGAGCACGATGGCGATAATAGCCGCCATACCAAGCATTTTGACGGAGAAGTTCTTGGTGATGGCCATAGTGGAAATATTCTCGCCATAGTTGGTGCCCGCGGGGCCGCCGAATAGCGAGGATACGATATCGCCCATACCGTCGCCGATGAGGTTAAGCCCCAGCTTGTTTGCGATCTTGTATTCGCTCTTGCCCTTTTTCTTGGCAAGATCGTTTACATAGATGTCCAACTGGAACAGATGCGCGGCGGATTCGGGTATGGTCGCAAGCGCAATGGGCATGATGGCGAGCACCGCTATCCAGTTGGGCGTAGGCAGCGTGAAATGCGGCAAGGAAACGAACGTCCCCGTCCACACCTTTGAAAAATCCACCAGCCCGAACGGGATAGCCACCACATAACCCAGCAATATTCCGAAGAGTATGGGAAGCTGACCCAACACGCCTTTCAAGTATACGGAGAACAGGATTGTGGCAACTAGCGTAACAAGCGCTACGATGGCCGCACTTCCGGGAATGATGCCGGGAATGCCTGGGTCCGTAATCGCCTGGGTAAGGGCAGTGCCTGCAAGCGAAAGCCCGATGATCATGGCGATGGAACCGGTAATTGTGGGCGGCAATACTTTTTCAATTTTCTCCATACCAAACCGGTTGACGATCAAGCCCGCCGCTATAGAAACAAGACCGGAACAGATAATACCGAACTGGGCCTGAGAGATCAGCGCGTCCGGCGCGAGCTGCCCAAACCCGACGCCTCCGGTTACGCTGACAATCGCGGCGATATAAGAGAAGCTGGAGCCGTAGTACAGGGGAATCTTGCCGCGTGTGATCAGCAAGAAGCTGATGGTGGCAAGACCGCTTGCGAATATGGTCGTGGATACATGGAACCCCGTGAGCAGCGCCACCGTTACCGTGGCGGGGAACATGACGAGCACCTGCTGGAACGCGAATATGATCAGCTTGCCTATGGATGGGGTCTCATCCGGCAAATAGCCAATCTCTGCTGCCTTTTTCGGATCCTTTGCCATATCGGTTCACCTCTCTTAAAATATTGGGTCTACTTTGGTTGTGGGCCCTCCGTTGTAAGAGCCAAAAAAGAACCATTCATTCTTTGCTCTCATCCCCCTTCCATTCTAGATTTGCCGTAGGGGTACCTTCCCATCCCGCAGCCCGTCTTATAGGCCGTGCAGCTTGTGATACACCCTGTCTGCCGAAAGGGGAAGGCTGTAGAATTCGGCGCCGGTTGCGTTTGCAAGCGCGTTCGCGATCACCGCAGTCACCGAAATCAACGGATGTTCGCCGCAGCCGCGCGCGCCGTACGGGCCATCGAGCTGCGGGGTTTCCACGCTTAGAACTTCCACCTTGCCGGGGACGTCCCTGAACGTGGGGATCTTATAGTCCGTAAAGTTCCTTGTAAGCAGGCGGCCTTTTTCATCGTAATGCACCGCCTCGGAAAACGCGGTGCCGATGCCCTGCAGCGCGCCGCCCACCACCTGCCCGCGCAAGAGCGCTTCATTCATGACCTGGCCGATGTCGAGGGAACTTACCATGTGCAGAATGTCGATGTCACCGGTGTTCGTATCTACTTCAATCTCCACGGCATGCGCGCCGTATGTCCAGTCTAGCGCCGTCTTACCCTGGCCCGTTTCCGGGTCCAGCGTAGTGAGCCCTTGTGCAATGGCCTTGCCCCGGCCGATAAGCGGGCCGCCGATGGCGTTGCCATTCTCAAAGGTATAACCCATGGCAAGCTTATAAAGAGGCACCCTCTGGTGCGGGTTCTGTTTAACATAGATACACTCTTCCCCGAGTGCGATTTCATGCTTTGCCGCGCGTAGTATGATGCTGCCCATCTCCATGATCTGCTCTTTCATATCATCGCACGCCTCGCACACCGCGTTGCCGCACAGCACCGTCATACGGCTGGCGACCGTCTGCCAGTCGTACGGGCTCAAATTCGTGTTGATGATAGGAGAAACCGCGATCTTTTCGATGGGGATGTGGAGGCGCTCAGCTACAATCTGCTGCATAACCGTATAGGTACCCTGCCCGTAGTCCACGCCGCCCACGCTTAAGCGCACCGTTCCGTCTTCGTTCATCTGTATGAGCGCCGAGGTTGCGCACCACGTGGGGATGGCGGGTGATTTTTGCAGAACCGCCGCCGCTTTCGCGCGGTATTTGCCCGTCTTTTTAAACTGATCCTTCTGCTCCTCTGTGTAAGGGGTGAGAAGGTCGATCGCCTCTGCAACCTGCTTGAGACACATATCCACCCTGCCGGTATGCTCGGTAATGAGTTCCCCTGTAATGGTTTTGCTGCCGGGCATCAGCAGGTTTTTCAACCGGAACTCCATCGGGTCCATGTTGAGTGCCTTGGCCAAGAGGTCCCGCTGGCGCTCGATGCCAAAGAACACCTCCGGGTGGCCGAACCCACGGTACGCGGTGCCGAACACGTGGTTGGTGTAAACGGTTTTTGAATCCACCTTGACGTTCTCGATATCATACGGACCGCAACCCGTGACCGCGCCCGCCCTGCCAATGTTGACGCCGTAATCGGCGTACGCGCCCGCATCCCAGAGATACTCCACTTCTTCGGCAATGATGCGGCCCTCCTTGGTGGCCCCCGTCTTGATGCGGGCCACCAGACCCTGCCGGCAGGGAAGCGTTGCGCACTCCTCTTCCCGGGTGGGGATGAGCTTGACCGGCCGCCCGCCCGCGGCTTTGGAAAGAAGGCCCACGAGAGGCTCCATGTGGATACCGCTCTTCCCGCCAAACCCGCCGCCCACATAGGGAACGTTGACTTCGATGTTGGTCTTCTTTAGATTGAACGCCACCGAAAACAGATCCCGGATGGAAAACGGGGACTGTGAGCTGGAGTGGATTTTAATCTTATCTCCGACGCCCCACTGTACGATGGTGCCGTGCGTTTCAAGCGGAATATGGAACACCTGCGGCTGCTCAAACGTGTTTTCCAGCACGATATCCGCACGCCGGAACGCCTCTTCCACATCCCCTTTGCGCACCTTGATGTGGCTTGCGATGTTGGAGCCGGCCACCGGGAAAAACACGCCCTTAATGTGGGAATATTCGCCGAGCTTTTCATGGACAAGCGGGCTACCCGGTTTTACCGCCTCCGCGACGTCCAGCACCGGCGGCAGCGGCTCATATTCCACCTCGATTAAGTCTATGGCTTTCGCCGCAGTCTCCGGATCCTCCGCGGCCACCGCCGCCACAACCTCGCCATAATAACGGACTTTGTCTGTCGCGATAATGGAGCGATCCACCATATAAATGCCAAGCTTCGCTGCACCCTGACGCCCCGTGATCACAGCGCGCACGCCGGGCAAGGCTTCCGCTTTGCTCACGTCGATGGACAAGATTTTGGCGTGTGCGTAGGGGCTGGTCTTTACTCTGGCATGCAGCATCCCGTTCATTTTCAGATCCGCCACATAGGGCGCAGTCCCCGTCACCTTTTCAAAGCCGTCGTGACGAGGCACGCTTTTGCCGATGTATTGATACTCATTCGCCATGATTCTCACCTGCTATCGCCCATACTGCCTTGAGTATTGTTTCATAGCCCGTGCAACGGCAGAGGTTGCCCTCCAGCGCCTCGATAATCTCCTCTTTCGTGGGATGCGGGTTTTTGTTTAATAGCGCGCGGGCACTCATCACCATACCGGGCGTGCAGAAGCCGCACTGGAACGCATTGTGTTCTAAAAAGCTTTTTTGCAGATCGGAAAGCTCACCGCCCTGCACTTCGCTCTCTATGGTGAATATTTCAGCATTCTCCGCCTCCATGGCCATCACCATGCAGGCGTTGACCGCATCGCCGTTGAATATGACGGTACACGCGCCGCATTCGCCCGCGCCGCACCCTTCCTTGGTTCCGGTCAAGTGAAGCTCCTCCCGCAGCAACGTAATGAGTGCCGCGTTCTCGCTGCACATCACGTCGTGCGCAATGCCGTTCACCGTCACATGGATATTGCGCTTCATGCCCTCACCTCCACCTTCTCGCCCGTGGCAAATGCGTCCACCGCAAGCCCCGTGAAATAATCAAGCATTGCCAGGCGGTACTCCCTGGAGCTGCGTACATCGGATATGGGCTTTGCTTTTTCAACTACCTTTGCCTTGATTTCTTCCTTTACGCCCGGAAGCGCCTCCGGAGGGAAAACGCCAATGTCTTCAATCAGGATGGGCGTAGGCCCCATAGCCGCTATCGCAAACGAGAGGGCGCCTTCCTCCCCATAAAATCCTGCAAGCCCGACCTGCGCAAGGTCATGTCCGCGGATGCGCCGCTTTTTGAGGTATACCCCTCGTCCCGGCTTATTGGGAAGCACGAGTTTCACCGCCAACTCATCGGGTGCAAGTACATGTGTCTTTACCCCGGTAAAGAACTCCTTGAGCGGTATTACCCGTTCCCCGCGGGGGGAAAGGGTATATACTTTAGCCTCCAGCACCAGACAAGCGGGGATCATATCCCCGCCGGGTGAGGCGTTACAAATATTGCCCATCAATGTGGCGCGATTTCGGAGCAGCGTATTGGCAAGCGTAATCGCTGCCTCCTGCAGCACACGATGTTCCTCCCTGAGAAAATCCGCATGCAGGATCCGGTTACAGGTAACTGCCGCGCCGATCGTAAGGCCTTCGGGCGTATACTGGAACGTATGAAGTTCGGGGATTTGTTTGACATCCATCAGATACCGGCAGTCTATCATCCTGTTACGCAACAGAATAATCAGATCTGTGCCACCGGCCAAAAACTTAACATCCCGAATATCCCGCAGCAGGTCCATTGCCTGCCCCAGGGACTTCGGTTGCAGAAACTCCGGCATATTGCCACCCCCTAAGATAAGATGGGTTGATTATGTGGCTTTTGTGTCAGGATAACGAATTGTGATTGGAATTGCGGGAGGGGCATGTCATGCCCCTGCCCGTTAATAAATACCGTCCTTTATATCGTCATTTATTCTTCGTCAAACGCAACCACGCGGCAGATGCAGCTTTCGCCGCCTACAAAGCGCCACGGGAAGCAGCCGATGACCATGCGCCGGTTCAATACTTCCTCCACCTGCCCGCCGATGTTCTCCACATGGATGATGTTCTTGGGGAAAAGCGGGATATGCATGACCTGGTAATCCTGATCCGGCATCAGCTCCTCTAGGGATTTGCCGTATTTCTCGCGCAGGTACCTGTCGCACTGCTTTGCCTCTCTGGGCTGCCATTCGCGAATCTTGGTGTTCATCGGGTGATCAGCCGAGCCAGCGTCCACACCGATCCATTTGATTTTCTTCTCAATCAGCCAATCCGCAAACTCGCGCAAGGGCCCCGGATGCTTGACCATGTACCTTAGTTCGTCGGCTTCCGGCTGGTCCCAGGAATACTTTTTGTAACCGGTGTACAGGATGAGGATATCCCCCTCTTTCACCTCGACGCGGTCCTCGATGTCTTTGGAGGTATAGATGCCGTAATCCTCGCAGATATCGCTCAAATCCACGACCACGCCTTCCGAGCAGAGAAAGTCCATGGGAAGGCTTGCGATATCCCCGCCATGCGTGCAAAAATGCAGCGGACCGTCGAGATGCGTTCCCACGTGATTGGAGTGGGTCAAGATCTGCCCGTTGGCGCCGTTGGGTGAAAGACGCTTGAAGAACTTAATCTGCAGCGGTTCGTAGGTCGGCCATGGGGGCGTGAGGTGGCTGATGGGCTGGGTCAGGTCGTACATCTTGATTTTGTTCCAGTTGCTGATCATAACAATACCTCCCTTAAGATTGGATGTTTTTTATCGATAGGGTAAGCCATTTAGAACTCTTCTGAAAATGCGAGCAGTGCGCCTCTAAAGCAGTCCCAGGGCGGCGTTACAAGCCCTGCGCCTACCTGGCCAATGCCGGCCTGTTTGTGCGCAATGCCGGTGTTGATTTGGGGCAGTATGCCGGTGGCGACCACCTTTCTGATATCGATGCCGGTGGGCGCGCCGCGAAAATCCAGCACGGGAATGGAAAACACGGTCGATTCGCCCGCGGTGATGCGGTACATTTTTTTTGAATAACCGATGGCGTCCTCCGGCCGTCCGCCTACAAACTGAACGATGGCGATGGCAGCCGCCATGCAGAAGCCGCCCAACCCCAGTGTTTCCGTGATGGCACTATCCCCCATATCAGGATTTTTGTCCGCATCCGTATAGCCAGGGAACAGCAACCCCTTTACTTCTTCTGCCGGCCCCGTGAACCAGAGCCCGGGAAGCCCGCTGACGCGGATGCCAAAATCGGTGCCGTTGCGGGTCATGACTGTGACGATGGTGGAGTTTTTGATATTATCCGCATAGTCCAACATGGCCTTACATGAGGCCATGGAGAGGTTCAGGAAGAAATGATCGTTTCCGTTGATAAAGCGGACGATGGCAAGGCGCTCATCCTCTTCAAGTTTTGCCTGGAGCAGGAACGGCATCAGCGTACGGATCAAAATGGATGTCGCCGCTTTGTTGCGGTTGTGCACCTCATCCCCCATATGCAGCGCCTGCGCGATAATGGATTTGAGGTCTATGCCGCCTGAGAGCCGGACCGCCTCCTTGACGCCTGGGGCCAGCACATCCTTCATCCAATTCAGGCGGGAAAGCACCTCGTCGCTAAATGCGCCAAAGCGCAGTACCTTGCCCAGCCCTTCGTTCATGGTGGCATAGGCCCGGTTGCCGCCGTTACGGTTTTCCACCACAAACACCGGCATGGAGGGCGAAATCACCCCCGCCATAGGGCCGACCGCACAGTGTTCGTGGCAGGGCGAAAACGTTATTTTGCCGGAAGACGCAAGTTCTTCCGCTTCCTCCGGGGTGTTTGCCTTCCGCTCAAACAGCAGCGCGCCGATCACCGCTCCGCGCAGCGGCCCGCTCATGCGCGCCCAATCAATCGGCGGCCCGGCGTGCAGCAGCGTATCCTCCGTCATGCCCGGGATGACTTCCCGCGCAATCCCTACGTCCACCAGGTATGGATGCGCCTGGTTGATGCGGTTTATGGCCTCCATATTCGCGGCTTCGACTTCGGGCCTATTTTCCAACTGCTCGAGCGCTGCAAGAAGCGTTTGGTCGCCGTTTGCCGCGGGCTTCCAATCGAGGTGCACGGCCTCGACCCCCTGCTTAATGAGATCCTCATAAAAATCCCGGCTGCCCAGGTTGACGGCCTTGATGGGCTGCCCAAACAGCTTCTTCATAACGAGCCCCCTTCCTGCACGACGGATGCAGCCAGTCTTGCAGCGCGCACATTGCTTAGCGTCACCACAAAGCCTGCGTCCAAAAGCGTCTTCATCTGCTGTTCATACCCCTGCGGGTCCCCCGGGGTTGCGATGACGGAAGCGATCCACAAGACCTCCCGATCCTGAAGCTTTTCTTTTGCCTCCCGCATCGCCTGTACCGCAATGCCCGCAGGATCGGGATGGGAACCGTAGCCCAGCTCCACGTCCAGCAGCATTACGGCGGTATCCGGCAACAGCGCATCCGCGACGACGCGCTTGTTGCGCAGGGCAGGGTCAATCATGGGATGGGGCTTGCCCTTGGTAAAATAATCGTCTCCCATGTCCAGGAACGTATTGCCCTCGCTGCGGTGGATGTCAATAAGCCCCTCTTCCTTTGAGAGCGGAATGTTGGAACGGATGGGGATGCCAATGGAGCGGAATGTCACCATGGCCTCATCGCAGACTGTGCCGCCGCCGAATATGCCGCGCACATACCGCTGCTCCGGCCTGCGCCGGTTTTGGAATTGTTGGACCGGAGCGAGATCAAAGTACGCATCGTGCAACTCCACAGGATGCCCCAGCGCCAATTCTGCCGCCTTCATCGCCGCCTGCTCCATATCAGAGCAAAGCGCAATGCCGCCAAGGTCCCCCGCCATTTCCCTTCCGAACAAGCACAGAACCACTGGTTTTTGTATGCTTTTTGCTCTTTCCAGCACCGCCTGCGCAACTTCGGGCGCCGGTGGTTTGGACAGGATCATGACGACCTTGGTTTCTTCATCCTCCGCAAGTGCGTCGAGCGCAAAGAGCATCGTCCTGGCCCCCACTTTTGCGGAAAGGTCGCGCCCGCCGGTGCCGATCGCCTGCGTGATGCCGGCACCCATGTGGTGGATTAGCGTGGTCACATGCTGCAGCCCCGTTCCGGACGCGGCGGCGATGCCGATATTTCCCTTGCGCACCACATTCGCAAAGCCCAGCGGTACGTCGTTGAGTATGGCGGTGCCGCAATCCGGTCCCATCATGAACAGTCCGCGCTCGTTTGCAAGCTGCTTGAGGCGGATCTCATCCTCCACCGAGACATTGTCGCTGAACAGGAACACGTGGAGACCATGCTGGAGCGCAATGCGGCATTCTCGCGCGGCATATGCGCCGGGTACGGAAATGACGGCAAGGTTATATCCTTCCCCCTGCTCCACCGCATCGTCGATGGTTTGATACGTTGCGTTCTGATTTGCCTGCCCGACAGAACGTTTTTTGTTTTGCAGCAGCGCGTTGACTTCCTCTATAGCCGCAGCCAGCGCTTCCTCCGTTTGGGCAACGATGCCAATGATAAGGTCATTTGGCCCGGCATTGCCTGCCTCCTGCGTCATGCAGTCCATATTTTCGAGCAGTTCTTTGTTGAGTTCCGTTGCCATGCCCACAAGCACATCCGCAACGCCCGGAAGTCCGGCAGCCTGGTTGCTGATGCGCATAAGGCTCACGGAATCCGAATACAAATTGTGCCGAATAAGCGTTGTACGTTGCAACTGCATTCCCTCCTATGAAATTTGATCAGACAGCGGCGGATGTTTGTGCCGCTGCATCGCACGCGCGAAGCGCAAAGTACATGCCTGCCGCCATATCGCTGCCGCTACTCGCCCCCGTTTCCATCAGGCGAGGCAGAAGCACGGTAAGGCTCTCAAGTTCCCCTTTACACAGCGCCGCCACGACTGCGGCAGCCCGGTCCGGGTAGTGCCCGAATACGGCGTCCTTTAACATCTGCGCGCTGATTTCACCGGTGCGGGAGAGGTTATTTAAGATCGCCGCGCGAAGCGCTTCGAGCAGCAACGAATCGCCGCCCATGTGCGCGTAAATCGCCAAATACCCCAGCAGCAGATCATCTCCCGCAGGGGTAAGTCCAGGGCCAAGTCCAATGAGGCGCGTTGCCGCAACGGCGGCGCTTTCTTTTGTATGAAGCAAGGTTAGAAGCTCCGGCTCCCTGCCGGTGTGGATGCCCGCATGGGACGCTTTGCGGTCCATGATCTGTTTAAACCGTACTGTCATCGGCCCGCTTACCGTTCCCCGCATGAAAGGTGGCAGCGGGGGCCGGTATAAGGGAATGTTCTCAAGAGAAATGAATATGCCGCCGGCCGTTAGACCCTCCAAAGAGCAGTGCACCGGCTGGCCCGGGGTAAAAAACGAAATGTCCTGTTCCGCAACATTGAGGCAATGGTATGCGCCGCCGAACTCGGGCGTAGCGATACATATGAGCGCATCCTGCATCCTCAGGTTGACGGCGCGCTTAAACACGCTATGTACTGCGCCGGAGGAGTTCCCGGCGCAGTACATCAAAAATCCCTCGCCTGTTTGGATGGCCCGGCAATCTGCCATAGTATCTCCAACGCTTGGCTTACACGGGTTCGAATATAAACCCGTAATGGTCCTTGCCCACAGCTTCCTTCACAACGTCCACCCTCGCGCGCACGCGCAATCCGGTCTGGGGCTGATCCATATTGATCTGTCCGCTGACCGCAAGGCCATTGTCAAACTGGGCAATGCAGAAGCAAAGATACGGTTTCATATATCCTTCGGGCAGGTTATAAACCTTGGTCCAGGTCAGCACGGTTGCCTCACCGCCCAATGGATGTGTGATCCATTCTGTCCCGCCGCATTTGCGGCAAACAAAATGCTTGGGATGGTGCAATTCCCCGCACTGGGCGCATTCGTAAGAGTACAACTCCATATTACGACACCTCCTCAGTCGTGAGAATCACGGCGACCACATTGTTGCCAAAGCCGCCGAAGTTAACGGTCAGGCCACTTTTTGCCCCTTCCACCTGACGGCCGTCCGCCTCCGCTCTAAGCTGACGCACAATCTCCACCACCTGGGAGACGCCCGTGGCCCCCAGCGGATGGCCCTTGGCCTTTAGGCCGCCCGAGGTATTGATGGGGATTTCCCCGCCGACCCTTGTTTTTCCTTCGCGGGCTGCCAGGTGGCCGGTTCCCTTTTCAAAGAATCCGACTTCCTCGCTTTCTGCGACCTCTAAAATCTGGAACGCGTCGTGCAGTTCCGCGACATCGATATCCTTGGGGCCCATGCCCGCCATTGCGTATGCGCGCCTGGCCGCTTCCCGTACGGCAAAGAGATCGGTTGGTACCTCCCGCTCCGCCACCACGTGCGTATCCGTCGCCTGCCCAATCCCGGCGATGCGCACAGGCGCTTTGTTGAACGTGCGGCCGGTATCCATTGCGGTCAACAGCACCGCAGCTGCACCGTCCGATACCGGGCAGGTATGGTAGACCCGCAGCGGCTCGGCGACATAGGGGTTGATTACGTGAGCGTCTTCGTCCTCCGTAATCGCGTACAGGTCGGGAACCAAATGGATATGGGCAACAGGATTGTGCATGGCATTTTCATGGTTCTTGACGCTGATAATGGAAAGATCCTTTTCCGTGACGCCGTATTTATCCATATACAGCCTTGTGAACATTCCCGCGAACGAAGGGAGCGTGAGGCCATAGGGATATTCCGCTTCCGGATGGCTCATGGTGGCCACGAAATCCGTGCCCTCCCAGCCGCTGCCCACGCGCATCTGCTCAGCGCCGATGACAAGTGCGGTATCGCACATGCCGCTTGCAATAGCCATATACGCGAGTTTGATGGCGGAAGCGCCGGAGGCTGGGCCATTCTCCACCGTCTCCGCCATCGCGGGACGAAGATTCAAGGTATCTACAAGCGCGGAGGCCGCGCCGCTGATGTGGTTAAGCGTGCCAGCGCCCATGGAGGCTAAAAAGAGCTGATCGATCCCGTGGCCGTTCACCGGGCGTATACCCGCGTCGTCGAGCGCCTGCTTGCCCGCCATAGCGGCAAGATCCAAAAATGAGCCGTTGTGTTTGCCAAATTTGGTGTGCCCCACACCGACAATGCCGACCGATCTCATGCCCCTACCCCCTTTTGAAGCCGGGAATCTGCGGATAGGTCTGCGGCAGGATGGGGTTCTTTGCCGCTTCCATCAGCTCTTCCGGTACGGGTCGACGGCCAGTGCACTTTGCGGCCTTGTGTTTTTCCCAGAGCTCCCGGGTAAGGACATATGTGGGGACGCCGCCCAGCTCGTGCCAAATTTCAGGGCGGGAGATTAATTCATATTCGATCATCCAGCGTTTGAAGCCGTTGGGGGATTCGGCAACGATCCAAACTTCATCCTGGTTGAGATAATCAAAATGATATTCCATCTTGGCGGCAAACAGCTGCGCGCCGATGCGCAAGCCCTGCCGGATCGTAATGGTGTGGTAGCTCATGCCCACCTTATCAGTAAGCATACGTCCGTTTACTACACCAGCGATTTCCCCCTTGATGGTGCCCAGGAACACGTATTCGTCCTTGACGCGGTAACGCATATAGCCTAAGACTTCGGAATAGATGCGGGAGGCCACGATATCGTAGAAATCACGCTCCACGCTCATCAACGGCTTGACGGTTTCAAGCACGATAGGGCATTCTTCCCGTGAAAGCTGGCGCACCACCATTTTTTCGCCGCTTGCCAATGTAATGTACTTCGATGGATAGGGGGCCATGAGTGTTTCCGCTGGACGCAGCTGCTGCTCCTGTTTATCAATGATTGCCATAAATCTCATCCTCTCTGATATTCTTTATGGTTTTCGATATGTCCATTATATAGAACCATTTTGTTTACAAACAATGTCGCAAAGTACAATAATTAGGTTCTAGCACGGTTGATTTTTGTACCGATGCACAATATAATAAAAGTACAATTCTTTCTACTGAATCTTGAGAATGCATCGATCCAGCCTATGCCATTGCAACCCATACATCAGCCTCGTTTTCACAGTCCGCTATACATGTGCTGAGGTGAATATTATGGTCATTACCAAAGATCTGGCGCAACCGATTGTTGATAAGCTCGAGCAGGTGATGGACTCGCCCGTCAATGTAATCGATCACGACGGGATGATTGTCGCAAGCTCGGACGCCGCGCGCATCGGCACATTCCACCAAGGTGCGATAGAAGCCATGGGTACGCACAAAAACCTTTTGGTCTATCCGGAGCAGACACCAAGGTTGGTCGGCACCCGCGAAGGCATTACCGTACCGCTGGAGTTCTATGGCAAGGTAGTCGGCGCAATCGGCCTTACGGGAGAACCGGACGTGCTTATGCCCATCGCCTCCGTCATCAAGGTAGCCGTAATCTCCCTGATGGAGCAGGCACAGCTTGCGCAGCAGAGCAACAACAAACGCAAACTGCTGGATAACTGGGTGAGCAACCTCATCGCCGAAAAGGTTGAGGATTTTGAGAATCTCAACGACCAGGCCCGATTTTTGAATATCGATACCGGAAAGACATGCAGCATTGTGGTAATCCGCACCTCTCCGGTCATTTACAACGAATTCTCCATGAATGAGCAGTTCATCCATTCCATCATCTACACCCATCTGAAAACCCACTTTTACGCCTACGTTGGGCAGGGGCAATACGTGTTTGCGGTGCGTGCAAAAAGCAAAGAGGATGTTGCTGCGATTGAGCCGATGTGTGAAAACGTCATTGCAAGGCTCAACGCCCGCGGGCAGACCTGCTACATCGGCGTAGGCAAGCCCTGCCGCGAATTGACAGGATACCGCACGAGTTTTTTTGACGCTGCACAGAGTGTGCGCATTGTAGAGCGCCTGGCAGGGGAAAAGAAAATCATCTATTACTACGAACATCAGATTTTCCGCCTGCTCGACGGCGTGCCAGACCCCAACAAGCAAGCCTTTATGGATAGCTTTTTAAACGGCCGGAAACTCGACCCTGTGTTATTCGATACGCTGCAAGCCTACTTTGAACAGGATAAACGCATCAATGAAACAGCGGCGGCGCTGCACATCCACCGCAACACGCTCATATTCCGCCTGAACAAAACGCGCGATCTCTATGGGCTGGATCCGCGCCGCTTCCGTGATGCGGTGGCGCTGCAAATTCTTTTGTACATGCTCAAATTTCCCGAACTTCAGACAGGAACGCAGACTGAGCCGCAAAAGCAGCAAAAACGCCGTCCGGCGGTATAAAAAATCATGCACATATGTTGTATGCACCCTAGGTGTAGAAAGAACAATTGTCTGTGCTAAAAGCGCCGATACCTTGAAACCCTCGAGCAAGAATTGACACGAAAAAGGCCGCTGATGTCTCAAAGACTCAGCGGCCTTTTCAATTGAAATTTACTTCCCAAACAGCGCGAGCAGGATACCTGCGGCGACGGCGGAACCGATGACGCCCGCCACATTCGGGCCCATGGCGTGCATCAGCAGGTAGCTGAGCGGATTCGCCCTTTGCCCTTCGATCTGGGAAACGCGCGCCGCCATCGGCACGGCAGACACGCCCGCGGAACCGATCAGGGGATTGATCTTCCCCTTGGTCAGCCAGCACATCAGCTTGCCCAAAAGAAGCCCGCCTATCGTGCTGAATATGAACGCCGTCAAACCAAGCGCAATGATACCCAGCGTCTCCGGCTGTAAAAATGTTTGCGCCCGGGCGGTGGCGCCCACGGTAAGGCCCAGGAATATGGTCACGATGGTGATGAGCGCGTTCTGCACGGTGTTCGAAAGACGCTCCACCACGCCGGATTCTTTAAACAGGTTTCCGAGCATCAGCATGCCGATTAATGGCGCCACGGAGGGCAGCAGCAGGATACACAATACCGA
>JAEZIE010000202.1 GCA_023416175.1 Bacillota bacterium | reverse complement strand
GCCGGATATCGTATTCGCAGAGGTCCGCAAACAGACTATCATCGATATCGTCAATAAAATGGGCAAGGCGACGGTCTCCTATTTGTGCGAGCATTTTTCCGTCTCCCCCGCCACCATACGGAATGATTTGAGGGAGCTTGAGGAGGCGGGCGCCATCAAGCGCACGCACGGCGGCGCTATCAGCAGCAGCCGCATCAACTACGAACCCAACACCTCCCAGAAAGAGGTGGAGCATGTTGCGCAAAAGCAGGCAATCGCGCGGCTGGCGGCGACATTCATCCAGCCCGGGGACGCCATTGCGCTTGATACCGGCACCACGACGATGGAGCTTGCAAAACAGCTTAGCGGTATCGAAAATTTGACCGTCGTCACAAACGATATCCAAATCGCTTCCTATCTCGAACATAACACGGACGTGATGATCATACTCGCTGGAGGTGCGCTAAGACGTCACTTCCATTGCACTGTGGGCCAGATGGCGATAGACAGCATCGCAAATCTGCATGTGGACAAAGCATTTGCTGCTGCCAACGGCGTGCATCCCACCAAGGGCGTCACCACGCCCAACATGGACATGGCGGGTATTAAAACACACATGATCGACTCCGCGGATGAAGTTTATTTGCTTGTGGACAGCAGCAAGCTTGGGAAATCCGCCTTTATTACATTCACCACAATGTCTAATGTCGACGTTCTGATTACCGATCAGGAAGCGGACGAAACGTTTATCGATGCGGTGAAGCAGATGGGCGTGGATGTGCACTTAGCTGAAATTGATAATAAACAATAAGTATCGATAATAAACGCTTGATAAATAAGAGCAATTGATATATACTGTACCTACAAGCAATCGCTAAAGAGGGGATAGTATATGTCACATCAATCGTTGGGTATTTGTTTGATCGGCGCGGGCCGTGCGGGAATGATCCACGCTAAAAACTTTCAGAACAAAGTGGAAGGCGCGCGTATGGTCGCCGTTGTAGATGTGGTGGAGGAAAGCGCAAAAGACGCAGCGCTTTCACTTGGCATCGATACTTATTACACCGATTATCATCAGATGCTCAATAACCCGGATATCGATGCGGTGGTTGTCGTTTCCCCCACCAATTTGCACAAGCAGATCGTCATCGATTGCGCGAACGCAAAAAAGCATATCTTTTGTGAGAAACCCATGGCCATGAACACCAATGAGTGCGACGAGATGGTACGCGCCTGCGAAGAAAACGGCGTCAAGTTGCAGATTGGCTTTATGCGGCGGTTTGACGAAAGCTTTCAGGAAGCGAAGCGAATGGTAGAAGAAGGCGCCATAGGCGACCTTGTGCTTATCCGCTCGAATACGCGCGGGCCAAGCAAGCCGCGCCCCTGGATGTATGACCTTAAAAAATCCAACGGCATATTGGCTGAAATCAATTCCCACGATATCGACAGCCTTCGCTGGTTCGCTGGGAGCGAGATCGATACGCTCTACGCCATAGGCGGCAATTACCGCAACCCCGACGCCGTGGCGGAATATCCTGATTACTACGATAACGTGGTCATGTCCGGGCAATTCAAAAACGGCATACAGTTCTCTATAGACGGCGCGGCTTATGTGGAATACGGGTATGACTCCAAAATGGAGCTTGTGGGCACCAAGGGCGTCTTACATGTGGGACGTACGGAAGGCGCTTTTTTAAAGTGTTCCTCCAAGGAGCACGGCACCTCCTCCCCCTTTATCAACAGTTGGATGACGCTCTTCCGCGATGCCTACCTTGCGGAGGATATCGCGTTTGTGGAATGCATCCGTAACAATACCCCGCCCAAAGTAAGCGGTGTGGATGGACGCATGGCCGTGGCGATCGTGGAAGCGGGCAACACGTCCATATTGGAAAAACGGCTTGTTCAGTTATCATAAGGAGGAAAAACATATGCTAAGCCTTCGGCTGTTCGGCGCGAACGATGTGCGCCTGGTGGATATAGAAATCCCGAAAATCGCGGACGATGAACTCCTGTTAAAAACGGAAGCTGCTTCCGTCTGCGGCACAGACCTCCGCATGGTCCAAAACGGTTACAAGAATGTGGATGCGGAGCATCCGCTGACATTGGGGCATGAGTTCTCCGGCACCATCGTGGAAGTAGGCAAGAAAGTTCCCTTTTATAAGCCCGGCATGCGCGTTGCCATGCAGCCCAACATCGGCTGCGGCATCTGTGACCGGTGCGTTTCCGGTAACTTCCATCTGTGCGATGATTACCGCGCGTTTGGCATCAACATGGACGGCGCGTTTGCGGAATATATCCGCATCCCTGCAGACGCCGTGCTGCGCGGCAACCTGATGGTGCTGCCCGATCATGTCACAAGTGAAGCCGCTGCGGTTGTGGAACCCCTTTCGTGCGTATACAACGGTTTTTCTAAGTGCTTCGTCAAGCCCGGCGATCTTGCGCTGGTGGTTGGGGCTGGCCCCATCGGCCTGATGCATGCGATGCTGCTGCACATGGCGGGTGCTACCGTCATGATGAACGACCTTAGCGCAGAACGCCTAGCCTACTGCAAGGAGGTTATGCCCTTTATCACCACCTACAGCGGACCTGACCTGAAGGGCTTTGTTATGGAACAGACCAACGGGCGGGGCCTTGACGTGGCCATCACCGCCTGCCCGGTGCCGCAGGTGCAGGCTGCCATGCTGGAGTTGATGAACTACGGCGGAAGGATCAATTTCTTTGGCGGCGTGCCGGAAAGCAAGCAGCCTGTACCCATTAATACCAACCTTGTACATTATAAAGAACTTTATCTGACCGGCTCCACCCGCTCAAGCATCGCGCAGTACCGCAAGACAATGGAGTTTATTGCACAGGGGCTGCTGGACGTCTCCAAAATCATCACCCACCGCTATAGCCTAAAGGATTACGAGCAGGCGTTTGAAAACGCCAGGCAGGCTAAGGGGCTCAAACACGTATTCCTGTTTGATTAATCGCTGAAAATCCTCCTTATTGGAAGGGTCATTATGATCAGAACCGTATTAGGCGATATCCCCGGCGACGCGCTGGGCCATGCACAATGCCATGAGCACCTGTTTATTGAAAAGGGCGTTTCCTTTTCCATAAATCCGGCGCTCTATATGGCCGACGCCGCACAAACCAACGCCGAACTTCTCACATATAAGAAAAGCGGCGGACGGGCGGTTGTGGATGCCCAGCCTGTCTACTGCGGGCGCATGGCGGGGGCGCTTACGGATGCTTCTTCCCGAAGTGGCGTTCATATCGTGGCCACGACCGGGTTCCACAAAACGCTGTTTTATGGCCCGGACAGTCCCATATTCGTCCAAACCGAGCAACAGCTTGCGGATACGTTTATTTCCGAAGTGCGCGAAGGCATGCTCGATGTGTCAGGAATCCGTATCGGCGCAAAAGCGGGTATTCTCAAGGCGGGGCTTGATGAGCGCGGCATAAGCCCTGTCTATGATAAGTTAATTCACGCCGTCATTGCAGCAGCCAATGAAACCGCAGCGCCCATACTCATACACACCGATCCCAATACGGACGTATTGGGCCTTCTGCGCATGTTTATGGATGCGGGCGTATTTGCGGATCGCATTACCGTATGCCACCTCTGCAGGAGTAAATATGATTTCTCCTACCACAAAGAAGTCCTCTCCACCGGCGCTTTCCTCTGCTATGACAGTGTGAATCGATTAAAGTACATCAGCCATGAGCAGCTGATTGCCCTGATCATAGAGATGCTTTCCTGCGGCTATGAGGACCAGCTGCTCTTAAGCCTCGATACCACACGTGAGCGCCTGCGCGCATACGGTGGTTCTATGGGGCTTGACTATATTTTAAAAACATTCATCCCCATGTTGCACGAGCATGGCATACCGGAGCATGCAATTGCCGCCATGACGGAGAAAAACGCCGCGCTGGCGCTTTCGTTTCAATAGTACATCAGAAAAGGCGGATCCCGCCTTATGAATTGGAGGAAGAGTATCATGCAACTTGTAAAGGCGACGCAGCCAACCATGTATTTTATCGGCGTCACAACAGGCAGCTCATCCATTATGAAGGTGTTTCCGGACTGGGCGGAAGCCCTGGGCATCGACGCGGTGATGAAGGGAATCGATATCCCCATCCACGCCGATCCTGAAGTTTACCGCGAGGTGGTCAGTTTTATCAAAAATGATCCCTTGTCTTTGGGCGCCCTTGTCACCACGCATAAGATCGATCTCTACAACGCTGCACACGATCTGTTTGAATACCTCGACCCCTACGCAACGATGTTTGGCGAAATGAGCTCGATCTCGAAGGATGGCGATAAGCTCTGCGGCCACGCCAAGGATCCCATCACCTGCGGCATGGCGATGGAAGAATTCATCCCCGAGGGGTACTGGAAAAAGAATCCGAATGCCGACGTATTCATTATGGGCGCAGGCGGGAGCTGCATTTCCATGTGCTCTTATTTTATGCGCAAGGATTTTGCGGGCAACCGTCCCCGCCGCATTGTCGTCGCCAACCGCAGCCAGCCGCGTCTGACCGAGTTGGAAGAGATCAATAGTAAGCTTAACGACGGCACCGTGCAGTGCGAATACCACCTCACGCCCGAATTTACACAAAACGACGCCGTACTTGCGACTATACCTGAGGGTTCTCTCATCATCAACGCCACCGGTCTTGGCAAGGACCGTCCCGGTTCCCCGCTGACCGACGCTGCGGTGTTCCCGAAAAACGCCATGGTGTGGGAAATCAACTACCGTGGTGACCTTAGATTTTTGCACCAAGCGGAAGAACAGCAGCAGAAACAGTCCCTTAAGGTGGAAGACGGCTGGATGTACTTTGTATATGGCTGGACCCAGGTGATTGCCGAAGTGTTCCACAGGCCTATCCTGGGTGAGCTGCTGCGCCAGATGGATGCGATCGCCGCCAAGCACAACAACCGGTAAGGAGGAATAAACAAATGGCAGATTTTAACCCGAGCGCAATCCCGTTTGATCACGAAAAAGGCTTTACGGTGGACTTTGACCTGAAGACAGGCATGTCCTCCATGATGGAAACCGGCAAGCGCCGCCTGAGCCAGATGAAGGACATGTTCTGCGACGAAGCAGCTTTCAATAAAAAGCTGGAAACCGAAGGCGATACGCTCGTTTACGAGTTCCACTCCGCTTCCATACCGGAAACCTCAGGGGATCTGGCCTACGGGTGCAGCATCGTTTACCCCGGTAAGGTGGGCGACGAATATTACATGACCAAGGGCCACTTCCACACCATACTGGAAACTGCGGAAGTCTACTACTGCCTGAGCGGGCATGGCTACATGCTATTAGAAAATCCGGAAGGCGACTGGCGCTCTTTGGAGCTTACCCCGGGCAAGGCCGTATATGTACCCAAGCGTTATGCGCATCGCAGCATCAACGTGAGCGCAAGCGAGCCGCTTGTAACCTTCTTCGTATTCCGCGCGGACGCCGGGCACGATTACGGCACCATCGAAACCAAGGGCTACCGCAAGTTGATGGTAGAACGAGACGGCAAGCCCGCCATCATCGACAATCCGAAATGGAAGTAACGGTATGAAGATACTTGTCACGCCAACCTCCTTTAAAAAGGCGGAAAATGCCAGGGCACGGGCGATGCTCGAAGCGTTTGCAGATGAGATTGTTTACAACGAGGCGGGCATCCCCCTGCAGGGGGATGCGCTCCTTGCGCTTTTGCAGGGCGTGGACGGCTACATTGCAGGCCTTGATTACATCAATGAGGCCGTGGTAGAGCATATGCCCGAAAGCGTCAGGTGCATTTCCCGCTATGGTATCGGGTACGACCGGGTGGATTTAAAGGCCTGCTCAAAGAAGGGCGTCAAGGTCACCAACACACCGGGCGCAAACGCCACCGCCGTGTGCGAGCTTGCTTTCGGGCTGATGCTGTGCGCGGCGCGCGATATCCCCCGCCTGCACCGGGCGGTTGAAGCGGGCGACTGGCCGCGCAGCACGGGCTCCGAGCTTGCCGGAAAAACGCTGGGCATTGTGGGTCTGGGCGCGATCGGCAAGAAACTTGCCCTGCGCGCGTTGGCGTTTGAAATGAATGTTGCAGCCTATGACCCGTATTTTGACGACGCATTTGCCTCTTCGCATGATATCAAAAAGCTGGCATTGGACGAATTGCTTACTTGCTCCGATGTGATTTCGCTGCATGTACCGCTCACCGACGCAACGCGTCACATGATTGATGCGACACGCATTTCCTCCATGAAGAAGGGCGCGATCATCATCAATACGGCGCGCGGCGGCCTGATTGACGAGGCAGCCTGCGCCGAAGCGCTCGTTGCCGGAAAGCTCGGAGGATTGGGTCTTGACGCTTTTGAGCAGGAGCCGCTTTTAGAGTCCCCCTTAAAGGGCCTTCCCAATGTGATTTTCACCCCCCATACCGGCGCACAAACTTCCGAGGCCGTTTCCAACATGGGGATTATGGCCGTACAGAATCTCATCGATGTACTGTCCGGCAAGGAGTGCCGCTACGTACTGAATAAAGAATGAGGTGCCTTATGGAAAAAAGCGAAGTTTTAAAACGGTTGACAGATTGCGGCGTAGTCGCCGTGGTGCGTGCGGAAAACCCGGAACAGGCAGAAAAAATCGTTGACGCCTGCATCAAAGCCGGGATCGTTGGCATTGAAATTACGTTTACAGTTCCGGGCGCTGTCGATATCATCAAAAAGCTTGCATCTACCTACAAGCCCGAAGAGATCCTCATCGGCGCAGGCACGGTATTGGACCCCGAGACTGCCCGCGCGGCGATTTTAGCTGGCGCGCATTTCGTCGTCAGCCCCTGCCTCAATGTGGATACAGTCAAGATGTGCCTGCGGTACCAGGTCGCCTGTATGCCGGGCGCCATGACGGTAAAAGAGGCTGTGGAGTGCATGGAAGCGGGTGCGGATATCATTAAGATCTTCCCCGGCAACCTGTTCGGGCCCAAGATCATTTCCGCCATCAAGGGACCGCTGCCCCAGGCGCGCATGATGCCCACAGGCGGTGTTTCCGCGGATAACGCTGGCGAATGGATCAAGGCGGGTGCCGTCGCCGTAGGGGCAGGCAGTGACCTTACCAAGGGCGCAAAAACTGGTGACTATGATTCGATCGTAGAGATCGGCCGCCGTATGGTGGAAGAAGTGAAAAAAGCTCGCGTACGGTAGTAAGATACCCTTGTTTCACCCATGCAAAAGCGCCGGTAGCAGTCCCGGCGCTTTTGTTATCAAACCAAGACATGCACATATGGTTTATATTTTCATAAGGTATCGCCACATATGGTGACGACGATAGACTATTTTATTTTATTGCGGGATGGCTTCGCCCCCCGCACCCCCTGAGTACGGATTCTAAGGAAGTGGGTTGGGGATCGGTGGTGCAGCCAAAGGTTGCACATCAATCCTTATAAGATCCCCGAATGTACCATTCGGGGGCACGCAGTTTCCCCGACAATAAAAAATCTATCGCGACGGCCCGCAGGCCTAGTGTCCGAGGCATCTCCCGCCGAGGACGCGGCGCGTTAAAGCGCCGATACCTTGAAACCCTTAAACAAGTCTGTTGAGACTCAAAGTGCCGGTAACTACCGGCACTTTTGCTATACCTATTGTTTTCTTAAATGGACGTTAATCAATCACTACCCGCTGGCCCGTTTGAGCCGATTCCATGGCGGCAAACACCGCGCGCATGGCGTTCAATGCTTCCTCGCCGGAAATTTCGGGTGCTTTGTTGTTTACAAGGGAGCTTACCCACAGATCGATCACGCCGGAGCTGGTCTGGTTGTCGTTGGTCTGTATGCGGTCGATGTCATAAAGTACACGCTCACCATTCTTTTTGACGATGGAAATGGAATAGCTCGGATCATCATAGATGCGCATCATGCCCTTGGTGCCGTAAAGCACGGTGGAATTGTCTTCCGCTCCATAATAGGTCCAGCTTGCCGTCATGGTGCCCACCGCCCCGCCGCTCATGCGATAGATGCAGATGGCGTTGTCGTCCACGCCGATCAATTCGCCATCGGGCAGCTTTTTATCGAGCGTGCCGAGATAGGCGGAAACCTCCACCACCCGCTGCCCGGTGAGAAATTGGATGAGGTCGGTCTTGTGTATGCCAAGGTCCGCCATCGCTCCGAATACTGCAAGCTTTTTATCGAAGAACCAGACGTTACTAGGATCAATTGTCCATGTCTCAGGGCCTCCGTGGCCAAACGTGGTGCGGAATGTTACAATCTCCCCGATCTCATCTTGCAGGATGAGTTCCTTTGCCCTTGCGTGTGCGCGCGCTAGACGCTGGTTATGGCCGATCATCAGAAATTTTCCAGTCTTCTTTGCCGCTTCCACCATCTGCTCGCATTCTTTAAGAGTCGTCGCCATCGGCTTTTCGCACAGCACATGTTTACCCGCTTGAAGCGCTGCAACGGTGACTTCAGAGTGGAAGGCGTTGGCGGTGCAGACGCTCACCGCATCGATTGCGGGATCAGCAAGTAACTCCTGATACGATGCAAACGCCTTCGCGCCGTACTGTTCGGCCAAGGACGCCGTACGCGCCGCGTTCAGATCATACAGGCCGTAAATTTTGACCGCCGGGTTCGCCGCATACTCCGGCAGATGCCGAGTCTGTGCAATCTTTCCGCAGCCGATGACGCCGATTTGTATCTCTTTTCCCATACTTTCCCCTCCTTATGTTGTAATACCGCGAGGGCCGGAGGCTTTGCCTCCGGCCCCTCACATGCCATTGATATTGAATGTTATTTAATTTCGTCCACGACTACCCTGCGGCCTTCATCGGACGACTTTTTGATGGCTTCGAGTATGCGGATGATCTGCGCGCCATCGTTGAAATCCGGCGTAATGGGCGCTTTGCCCGCAACCGCCTGGAGGAAATCATAGAACGCATTCACAAACGTATGCTCATAGCCAATGATGTGGCCGGAGGGCCACCAGGCGGAAAGATACGGATGGTCCGCTTCGGTCACAAGCACGCGACGGAAACCCTGCTCCACCCCGGGAGCTGTCGCATCTAAGAATTCCAGCTCGTTCATGCGCTCCAGGTCAAAACGCAGCGAACCCTTACTGCCATTCACTTCAAACGTATTGTAGTTCTTGCGACCGGTTGCAAAGCGGGATGTTTCCACGCTGCCCAATACGCCATTTTTGAACTCAGCAATGGTGAAAGAAGCGTCATCAACAGTGACCGGCGCATAGGTGTTCGTATCCGTACCCGTGCCAGAGGAGAAGGCGGTAGCGCCAACACCGGGCAGGGGCCGCTCCTTGATGATGGTCTTATTGACCGCCGTCACCGCTTCCGGCTCGCCGATCAAGAACCGCGCTAAATCCATTGCGTGCGAGGTCAGGTCATAGAGCGGGCCGCCGCCTGCGCATTCTTTTCTCAGCTGCCAGGAAAGCGGGAAGTTGGGATCGGTGATCCAATCCTGCAAATACGCGCCACGCCAGTGGAATATGGTTCCAAGACGGCCATCGTCAATGAGTTTCTTTGCATAGGCCACGGCGGGAACCCTGCGGTAATTGTGGTTCAGGTAATGCACGACGCCCGCTTCGTTTACGGCCTGGAGCATCTCCTTTGCGTCCGCATAGGTGAGCGTAAACGGCTTTTCGCATACGATGTGCTTGCCCGCCTTCGCCGCGGCGATCACCATTTCCTTATGTTCAAACGTGGGGGTACCGATGTCCACAACATCGATATCGTCGCGCTTCATGATGGTGCGCCAATCGTATGTGACTTCCTCATAGCCCCAGCGTTCCTTGAAAGACTCAAGGTTAGTTTTGTTGCCCGCGATGACCTTCAATACGGGTTTGTAATCCACATCGAAGAACTCGCTTACCCTGAGCCAGGCGTTGCTGTGTGCCTTGCCCATAAACCCGCCGCCGATCATGGCGACATTGATTTTCTTTTTCATGGCTGTCCCTCCCGTTAGCGGTTCGTTATTTGAACTGCGCGCCGATCTTCTTCAGGTTTTTCACGGAGACGGCGATTGCCTCCCGCTCCATACCCAGCCATTCAGGCGCGGGCGCGTCGATTTCTACAGCGAGGAAGCCCTTATACCCGGCCTTGCTTAAGAGCTCGGCCAGCTTCATGTTGTCCACCATACCAAAGCCTACGGGCACGCCGCAGAAGAAAAACCAGTCCGTGGGGCGCGCAGTGGGATGGAGTTTCAAATCCTTGATGTGGGTAGAGAACACATAGGGCGCAAGTTTTTCCATGCCGGCCACAGGATCATCTAAAAGCCGCAGGAAGTTGCCCGTATCAAAGTTGATGCCGAAGTTGGGGGAGCCGACCTTCTCGATGATTTCAAGCATCTCGTCGGACGTAAAGTCGATGTGGTTTTCCGCTGCAAGCCTTACGCCATGGTCCTCTGCGATCTTGACGGCTTCCTTGTACTGAGGCACAAGGCGCGCGATGTGGTCGCGGTGGTTTTCGTGACGCCAGTCGAATGCCGAGCCGGTGATGCGCATGACATCCGTATTGAGCAAGCGGGTCTTGGGAATGAGTGCCTTCATTTCTTCAAACGCTTCCAGGTTGAGGCCGCGCTCTAAGCCATTGGGATGGCCCCAGGCGAAAACGGTGTCAAAGCCCTTTTCCTTGATCTTTGCGCCAAGTTCCTTGAGGTAGCTATCCTCAAGACTCGGCAGGAAGCATGTTTCAAGCGAAACGCCGTCCACATCTAGTTCCTTTGCAAAGCTCAGGAACTCGTCCACGGTCGCGAGCTTTTCAGGCTTTTCCTGAAAAGGATAGACCTCGCCGAACAACCTGTGGTAGCAATAGCTGTCGATTCCGATTTTCATATCCTTCATCCTCCTACTGTTATTATTATCCAGGTCGAATACATGTTTTGTTTCATCCGCATACGGAATACCGTATGGCGAATATATGCTCTTGGATTAGTTCTCCCTGTCCTTGCGCTGGAGCAGAACCGCAAATATGATGATTGCGCCCTTTACGGCATTTACCAGGTATACGTTCATGCCCACCAGCGTCAAAATGTTGTTGATGATGCCCAGTATGAAGATACCGAACAATGTCCCCACCATATTCCCCTTGCCGCCCTGCATGGAGATGCCGCCCACAACCGCCATTGCGATGGCATTCAATTCATAGGACGTACCCGAGGACGTGGAGTTGATGGAGTTCATGCGGGATGCTTCGGTGACGGCGGCGATGGCGACGGCAATGCCCAGGATGATAAAGGAAATGATTTTGATCGTGTCCGTATTGATACCCGAGAGACGCGTCGCTTTTTCATTGGAGCCTACAGCGTATATGCGGCGGCCCAGCACCGTGTATTTCGAAATATAGAAGTAAATCGCGAACATCACAGCGAAGTAGATGATGGGCATGGGCAGCCAACCGCCAAGGCTGAAGTTCGAAATATTCTGGAAGGCCTGAACTTCACCGGTGATGCCGCGCGCGTCCATTGCGAATATGGAACAGGAGCGCAGCACGTATTGCATGCCCAGCGTGACGATGAACGAAGGAACGCGGCCTTTGGTAACGATCAACCCGGTGATGGCGGAGAGAACGCAGCTCGTGACCACGGCAGCCAGGATCGCCAAAACAATGCTTCCTGTGGCGTTTAGGATCGCAAGACATACAATGCCGACCACAACCAGCTGCGAACCGACGGAAAGGTCGATATTGCCTGAGATGATGACGAAGGACATGCCGAACGCGATAATACCCTGCACCGAGTTGTTGCGCAGAATGTTGATGAAGTTCTTGCCCGTCATAAAGGTTTTGCCTTCAAGCAGCGTTGCGGCCAACACCATTATGACGGCAACCAGCACAATGCTGTATTCGCCCATCAGTTTCTTCCATATTAGATTGGACTTATTGTTCTTTGTGGTAGGCATAGTTGTGTCTCCTTCGTTAATCTAAGGTTCCGCCGGTGGAAAGGATCATGATGGCTTCTTCCGTGATCTCGTGCCGGTCAAGCTCACCCTTGAGTTCCCCGTGATACATGACGAGCACCCGGTCGCAAAGCTTTAATATTTCCTGTACCTCGCCGGAGGTGACGATGATGCTCATACCCTCCTTGGCAAGATCCATGATCAGAGAGTAAATTTCGTTTTTCGCGCCAACGTCCACGCCCTGCGTGGGATTACTTAGGATCATAATATCGGGCTTTGCGTTGAGCCATTTGGAAAGCACGACCTTCTGCTGGTTGCCGCCCGAAAGGCTGGTGATGAGGTTGCCAAAATGCTCTACCTTGATACTCAGGCGCTTTTTATATTCCTGCGCAATTTTCAATTCTTTTTTTCGCACAAGCGTAGGACCGCTCGTACATTCTTCGAGCGTGACGATGGTCATGTTCTCCTGCACGGAAAGGTCTTTGATGATAGCATTCTCTTTGCGGTTACTTGGAAGGTATCCAAACCCTGCTTTTTTTGCCTGAGAGGGGTGTTTGTGCCGCATCTCCTGCCCAGATTTCAAGATCTGCCCACTGGTGTGTTGAAGATCGCCGAATATGGCGCGCACCAGTTCTTCCTTGCCGTCCCCCAAGAGGCCGGTAATGCCCAGGATTTCACCCTTGCGCAAGCTGAAATTCATTTTGCGTACGCAGTCGCCCAGGCAAAAGTCCTTGATTTCGAGCACCACATCCCCAATTTCGTGAGGTTTGTAGACCTGAACGCCCAATACCTCGTGGCCTACCATCATACGCGCGATTTCGGCTTGGGAGATCTTTGTGCCGTCCTCCTGCATGATGTAACCGTCGGACACCTTTTCACCGTTACGAAGCACCGTGTAGCTGTCGCAGAACTCCACGACCTCATTGAGCTTGTGAGAAATGAATATGATGGTTGCGTCGTGGTCTTTGGTAAGGCTCCGCATGATGGCGAATACGTTTTCCGTTTCCGCCTGCGTAAGCGACGTGGTGGGTTCATCCATGATGATGACGCGCGCGTTGCGAAGAACCGATTTTGCAATCTCCACAATCTGCTTATAGGAAGTTTCCAGATCCCGCATCATCGCTCTGGGATCGATATTCACATGCATGTGGTCAAACACCCTGCGCGTTTCTTCACACATGCGTTTGACGTCCATGTTTCCGAATTTGTTACGGAGCTCATACCCTAAAAACATGTTTTCATAAACGGTAAGATCGTTTACGACGTTGAGCTCCTGATGTATAAATGCAACGCCCAGCGCCTGGGATTCCGCGGGCGTATTCATGCGCACGCTTTCCCCAAACAGGGCGATATTGCCACTGTCCATCTGGGTGACACCACCCAGGATATTCATCAGAGTGGTTTTACCAGCGCCGTTCTCACCAAGAAGCGCATGGATTTCACCCTTGCGCACCTCAAAGTCTACGTTCTTTACCACCACAACACCGCCATAACTTTTGACGATATTGCTCATTTTCAATGCGCATTCCATAATGCTGTACTCTCCTCTACTTTCCCGCGAATGGGGGGATAGGCCGCTCTGGGATATCCGGGCGGAGCATATTGCTCCGCCCGGCATGTTGAGGTTAACGTCGATTAATAGGGAGCATCCTCGGTGATGCCGTGCGCGGTCATATAATCCTTGTAGTTGGTGCGGTCAATGCACTCTGCGGGGATGATGGTCTTGGCATCAAAGGTCTTGCCGCTGATGAGGCCGGCCACCAGCTTGACGCAATCCGCCATCATGTACGGGGGATAGGTCTGGGAGGAAACCCACATATCCGGATATTCATCCATCATCTTGAAGTAGCTCTTGTCGCCGCCGCCGCCGGTGATGACCTTGATATCCGTACGGCCAGCTTCTTTAATGGCCTGCAGGATGCCCTTGGACATTTCATCGTCAGTGGAGTAGATGGCGTCGATCTGCGGGTGCTTGGTGAGAACGTCGCTCATGACCGGGAGAACGGTCTCAGGCGCGCCGTTATCGGAAGCATATTCGCCCAGGATTTCGATTTCGGGGTTGTTGGCAACAACGGACTTGAAGCCGTCTACGCGCTCAGTGAAGATCGCGCCGTAGTTGGGGATGTTCATGATAACGACTTTGCCCTTGCCGCCGAGCTTCTCAACGATGTATTCACCGCCGAGTACGCCCATCTGGGGGTTGCTGCCCGCAACATAGTAGTTGGGAACAACGCTGCCCAGGGTACGGTCGAAGTTGACGAGAACGATGCCCGCATCCATGATCTTCTGAGCGGCAACCGCGAGCTCGTCGTTCTGGGGGAAGAGCACGATGTACTTGCAGCCCATGCTGATGAGTTCATCGATCTGGTTGGCCTGGTCGTTCGCATTCTCGGAAGCAACAAGGCGATAGTTGAGGCCAAGCTGGTCGGCCGTCTGCTTTGCGGACCACTGCACAGCGCCAACCCAGCCGGTGGGGTTGTTGGGTACGGAGATACCTACGAGGGGTGCTTCTTCAGCAGCAGGCGCTGCGGGGGCCTCGGTCGCTGCAGGCGCCTCGGTTGCCGCAGGCGCTTCGGGTGCAGCAGGCGCGGCGGGGGCAGCGCATGCTACGGCTCCAAGCACCATGGCGAGGCAAAGTGCGATGGCCAGAAGTTTCTTCATGTTTCTTTCCTCCTGTATGATTTTACTTTCTTAGCCTAAGGCCAAGCTTTGATTCAGATAGTAGCCCTCCCATAAGGGTGGATTAGAATATGCTACGCAAGAATGCATAGCCATTTTGCGCGAGCGCATCCGGGGATTTGGCGAGCGGGCGCCAGAGGGATACGGCCTTTGCAATCTCCTTCACTTCCGGCGTAAAGCTTTCGATGATCACCGGGCCTTGATAGCCCACGTCGTCAAGCGCCGCAGCGATTGCGTGCCAGTCAAAGTGATCCTCTCCCGGCGTTCCCCTGTCGTTTGCGCAGGAGTGAAAATCGAATATCTTCCCTTTTGCCATACGGATGGCGGCGGGCAGCGATTTTTCTTCAATATTCATATGGAAGGTGTCAAGCAAAAACCCGGCATTGTCGTAGCCGACCTTTTCTAAAAGCTCCAGCCCCTGCTCAACGGTGTTCATAAAATCCGTTTCAAAGCGGTTGAGCGGCTCCAATGCAAGCGCCACATTCCGTTTTGCGGCATAGTCCGCCACACGCTTGAGGTTTTCTACGGCATATGCCGTCTGCTCTCGTTTTTCTTCCAAAGTGGCCTGGCGCGTCCTGCCCACCGCAGCGTACATGGGGCCCGCCACATAGGGAGATTTGCATACGGCGGCCATATCGATCAATGTGCGGATATACTTTATGCCTTCTTCCCGGTATGCTTCTACCGGACTAGATATGTCCCTTGTTTCGCCGAACGCACCGCAGATGGTCGCCTCGATGCCGACGCGCTGCGCCTCCTGCTGCACTTTTTCAATATCGATCACATTGGGGTCTTCAATGGCGATTTCATAAATGTCAAAGCCGAGGGATTTCGCATGGGCAAGCTGATTGAGCGTTTCCATTTGAAACGGGGAAACCCATACAAAAGAGCTGATGCCGATCTTTCTCCTCATTACTCACCCTCCCCTGTATTGCCTTTTGTGCTAGCCCTTATCTTTAATTCGGATGGAAGCATGATCTCCAGCCGTTTTGCGCCTTCCCCGCGCATCAGGTCGTATAAAAGTTCCGCCGCGCATTCGCCAAGCTGGTAGCAGGGCTGCGCCATGGTGGTAATCTGTGGGCGGAACATGGTTGCGTGTTCTACATCGTCAAAACCCAGTATGGAAACATCCTCGGGCACTTTTAGGCCCATTGTATGCGCACCGTTGATCGCGCCAAGCGCAAGCATGTCGGAGATACAGAATATCGCCGTGGGCCTTTGCTCCATAGAAAGCAGACCTTGGGCTGCGACCATACCGCTCTGGAAGCTGTAATCAAAGCTGCCGTACCGGATATAGTCTTCGTCTATCGGAATGCCCGCTTCCTGCAGCCCATCATAGTAGCCTTTTAAGCGCATTCGCGTGCTGGGGTAGCCGTTTACACTGCTGATGGTTGCAATGCGGTTGTGTCCAGTTTTGACGAGATACTCTACAGCCCGCCTTGCGGCTTTGTAGCTATCCACCGCCACATGGGCGATTTTTGTGCCGGGCTCGAATTCACAGCATTGTACAACCGGATACTGCCTCGCGTATTTTTCAAGTTCTTTGCTTTGCATGACAGAAGCGAGCAGTATCGCGCCATCCGCGCGTTTTTTTGGCAACATACTTAAAAATTCCAGTTCCTGCGCGCCTTCCCCGCCTGTGGTGCAAATCATGACGCTGTATCCGAGCCTTCTAGCAGCGGCGCCTATGCCGGTCAGAATATTTGCGTAATATGGATTGGTGATATTGGGCGCGAGGATGAGGATGACCCGGCTTTCGTTTTTCCGGAAGTTGCGCGCCAATATATTCGGTTCGTAAGAAAGTTTTTTGATCGCTGCCTCTACACGCTGTGTCGTTTCCGGCATGACCCGTGAATTGTTGTTGAGCACCCGGGAGACCGTTGCCACGGATACCTTGGCTTCCCGCGCAACGTCCGCAATTGTTACCATGACACACCTCTCTCCGAAGCTTTTACACAAAATCGGATAAAAGAAACAAACCGCAGCCGCGATCGTGTTACCCTGAAAATTGCCCGTTCATTTGTTTGAGTTCGAACCAAATTTGATAGAGAAATATCGTTTTGTAATCGATTACATCAGATGTCCATATCATATCAGCGCGTAATTCTATTGTCAAGTCATATCAAAATATCTAATAGAAAACGCTAGCAAACGATAGACAGTCCATCAATTTTCCATGACCACGCTGCGGCCTGAAGCATCCTCTCGCCTAAGGCCGCTAACCCATGGTTATAACACGTTTGCTTCCCACCCGAATACTTTAGCAAGCTGCAAAAGCGCCGGGGTTACGTCGCCGCTGATGATGAGAGAATGGTGCGAAGAAAGCGCGTCCATCACCTTATGTCCGTCCTGATAGCGGATCAAAGCGCCGTTTCGGCAATCCGACCCGGGATACTGCACATAATCCTCAATTTCAGCCTTGATGATGGAAAGCTTTTTAAAGCCAGGATAGATTTTTGTTAGCGTCACAGGCCCTACCGGCAGGCGCCCGTCGAGCACGATGGCGTCGTCGTTGACGATTTCAAGCACCTTGGGGCGCATGGTCCATTCGCTGCAGAACTGGCGGGGCACCAGACCAAAATAGCCGCAGTGCACGCCGAGCGCGTGATTGTCCGGATCTGCAATATCCGGGAAACGGTCGATCTTTTCATGCGCAAGCGCCGCCATGCCCACCAGAAAGGGATAGAGATTGGTCATCATGATGGGCTGTTCCATGGAGCGATATAAAATATAGGTAGAAAGCAGCGTCAGCGTATCCCCTTCGCACGCCCAAATGATGTTGTCGCGCTCAAAGAGCATATTCCATGCAAGGCAGGGCGTGGTATCGCAGTGGAATGATTCATTCAGGCAATTGGAGCCGACGCCCGCGACATCCCCGATTTCCTCTATGGTTTCCTTCACGGCCATATAGACCTTGACGGCCTTGTAATAATTCTTTTGGCAAACGCCTTCCTGGTTGATATCCCAGTCTGCACAAACCTTGGCGGCCTCTTCATCCGGTATGCTGCGCGCGCGGTCGTTGAGTTCCTTCCAGCTGCGGTAGATGAGCTTTAGGCCGAACACTTCCTGCATGGTATCCGTGCTCTCCTGCTCCCACCAGTAAAAGCGCTTGAAGATGTTCGCTTGCATGCCTTCGCCCGGCGTATCCTGGAACATGAGGAACTTCGCGCCGTCCTTGAGGCTCTTTTTCACCGCAATGGCGCGCAGTATGGTCTTTGCAAGCTCTATGGTATACGGGGAGAACACGTTGCAGCCGATATCCCGCAAGTAGGTCACGATCTCCCAATCCCACATTTCCACCGTACCAAAGCGGGAAGTGAGCACCACGATGGGAAGCTTGATGTTTTGAAAAATATCATTGTGCCGGAATGCCGCAAATATGAGCTGCGGGAACAAGACAGCGTCCGCTTCGGGCAGCTTTTCCCCCAGGCAGACCGGGGGAAGGAACTCCGCAACATCCGAATAGAACCCATGCAGGCGCTCCATTTGCTGCTGAAATTCTTTTTGTTCCCTTTCATTCGCTTCTGAAAAGTAAACAGGAACCAACCGCACCTTCATAACGTTTCCTCCTGTGATTATAGATGTGAACCAGTACAATCGGAATACAATTCCGAAAGAAATTGATATCATCGCGCCATTTTCCGGCTATCCGGAACGGGCGCAATCAGCTTTTTTTGATCGCGGGCATCTCGTACCCGCAAACATATAATAACATACACTATTAAACGAAAGCAATCACTAATCGATATTTTCATCTAAAAAACACAATCGGCTTCTCGCACAACCAGAAACCCGCAGATTTTCAGGATATATATCCTAATATTGGAGCCATCTCGCTTGATAATATTCGTTAATTTGTGTAATATTGCTTATGTAAGCACGCAAATGTTCATGTATCGTGAGGATCAGCAATGAAGGACCTTATAGACTATCTTTCCGGCAGACGGTATCCGGGAAGAGGCATTCTTTTTGGCGTAACGGCTGACGGCGCGCATGCCGTGGCCTCTTATTTTATTATGGGCCGCAGTGTCAACAGCCGCAACCGCATATTTGTGAAAACAGAGGACGGCATACTCGCCCGCCCCTATGATGAGGCGCTTGTAACCGATCCATCCTTAATATTATACGCTCCGGTCCGCCGCTGCGGGGAAGCGTTGATTGTGTCCAACGGGGACCAGACGGATACGATCTGCTCGTTTATAAACAACGGTGGTAGCTTCCGCTCGGCGCTATTCACCCGTTCCTATGAGCCGGACGCCCCGCACTTCACGCCACGTATCAGCGGCATATTGCAAATGGAAAATAGCCATGCGCAGTATATGCTTTCCATCCTGAGGAAGGATACCGCCACCATGGACTGCTTGCGGGATTTTTACGATTATGCTGCTGTCCCTGCAGGCACCGGACATATCATCCACACCTATGAAGAAGGCTTTGATCCGCTGAAACCTTTTGCAGGGGAACCGGCTCTAGTTCTTCTACCGGAAGGTTCGGGGGAACAGTTTACGGATGCATTGTGGAACAGCCTGGATGTAGA
>JAEZIE010000116.1 GCA_023416175.1 Bacillota bacterium | reverse complement strand
TTTTCAGGAGCATTGAACTCTTTCCCAATAGACTTTCTCATCCTGGAATTGGCGCCATCGGCGCCTACGAGTATTCTTGTCTTTGCAGATATCACTTGTTCATCATAGACATATCGGACTTCATATCCTCCCGGTATTGGAGCAAAGTCTTTAAAGAGAGAATTGAACTTTTTATCAACACTGGCCGGAAGTTGGGAAACCAGCCATCTGTCAAATTTCTCCCGGTCCATATTAAAATAGAACCTCTGATAAAGCCTTTCCAGGTGGTTTGTAAGGTCAATGGCTCTTACAGCAAATAGCTGTGGATTCACTAAAATATCTTTCGGCAGACAAAGACCCAACGTTGCAATCATCTTCTGAGCATCAGGGGCTAACAACCCTCCACAGCATTTGCTTGCAAGGTTTTTGGGATTCTCATTCCCCAGGTCGCGTTTCTCTATCAATAAAACCTTATATTGATTACCAATTAATCGTGCAAGGTTTGCACCTGCGGGACCTGCCCCTACAATAACAACATCATACATAAAATTCACCTCGCAAGTCTGGCCATAAATCCGGTATCAATCGGCGTCGTCGGCATTTGTAGCTCCTTAGGCGGTATCATAAAACAGCTAATGCACATTGTCAATCAAAATATTATTGATAATCAATAAATTTTTATCGCTTTGCAATACGAATCGTCCAGACGAGAGGGGTTCATCTTAACGAAAGCCCCATCCTTTCATGCAGGGCTCATCTCACTCTGCTGCAAGAGAAGGCCGCTCAATTTATGTAGAATTATGATGCAAAGTTTATGTTATACTATAAACGCAGCCAAAATATACGCATGAAAGCCTCGCATTGGAGAATTGTTGTGAATAGCTTTGATAGATTTGGGGAGACAATAGCCGACTTGGTCGACGACCATATTCTCGTTTGTGACCTGGAAGGGCAGATTGTTTTCTCCAATAAGGCGATGCAGTCGTACTTAGGGTACGGTGAATTCGAGTTAAAACAAAAAAAGCTAATCGATATAATTGCTGATAGCCATGTTCATCAGATTCATACTCTTATGAATAGTGCGTCAGAAGAACCTTCAATTCCGGCAGAGTTTTTGTTAAATGGAAAATACGATGTGCGAAAACTTCATCTTACGTTTTTTCGAAGAGATGACCTCATATATATCTTTGGCAATTATGTGGAATATGAAAGAATGCGTAAAAAGCTGGATGTTGAAATAGCAAATGCGATTAAGATTCATAAGCGTTCGTTGCCGGAAAGCCTCCCTAATACGGAGAATATCTCTTTTGCTTCCCTATACATTCCCGCAGAGGAACTGGGCGGGGACATATTCGATGCATTTAAAGTAGACAACGGGCTGTTGGATGATTACTTTGAGCAGTATGTATGCTTTATAGCCGATGTTTCGGGGCACGGATTGGATAGCGCCATGCTGGCGATCTTCGTAAAAGATACGATAAGGAGCTTTTTTAGACTAAAGCATATACCGGGACAAGTATTGTCTCCGAAAGAAATCATGCATTTCTTTGTTGAGCAATATGTAAAGGAAGGGTATCCGGAGGAATATTTAGTCTGCCTTTTCATAGCTGTTTTTGATTTAAGGACAAATGAATTGCTTTATTGCAATGCAGGATTGCATATGTATCCTTTATTGGTTGGAGATGATGCGAATATCATTGAGCTGGACAAGGTGGGCCTTCCGGTTTCGACAGGGTTGGAAGCAGATCGGTTAAAGTATGAGGATTCTTGCCTAGGGCTGTTTCCACAGATGACCTTGTTTATGATGTCCGATGGATTGCCGGAGCAAAGGGCCAATCGTGAATTTTACGAAGACAGGCTAAGGCATCTGATTGTTGAAATACATCGTCTCAAACCTGTTCCTATTGTCGAGAGGATTCATCAGGATTTTGTAGACTTTTTGAATAATGAAAAGATCAAAGACGATGTAACCTTGGTTGTAGCGAAGCTATCGTAGATACTTTAAATTATAAAACAGGGGAGGGAACCCGTATGCAGCAGATACTCGATGGCATTTTGGAAGCGATCGAAGATGAAATCAAAGCCCAGAAGCATTACCAGGCATTGGTTGAAAAGACTGAGGATCCAAACATTAAGAAGTTTTTTGAGCAATTAAAAATGGACGAAGTCAATCATGAGAACATATTGCGCTCTCGTTATGAAGCTTTTGCAAAAGTGTTAAAGGCAGACAGAAGGGAAAACGGTTGATCTTCTGATTTGTATTGGGTTAGAAGCGTCGAATACTTTAAAATAAAGAAAACCTCCAGAGTCTCTGGAGGTTTTTAAATACCTCCGGCTATGCCCGGGATCATTCTTTGAACTTCTGCTTTCAAAAAGAGGAATTGCTGGCTTCAGGCATATGCGATATAATATATTAACAATTTATGGAGATAATGGAGCGGGCATTTGGTTGCTTTGCAAAAGGAGAATACAATGGACTATATCAAAAACAACAAACTGGCGTGGGAAGAGGCATTTGATAACAGACGGCCAAACTGGGGAGAGAACAACTATGAAGTCCTTGCTACCCAAACGCTTCCGTATTTAAATGCCGACACAATCGCAGAATTGAAATCCATTGATCTGCAGGGGAAAACAATCGCGCAGTTTTGCTGCAACAACGGCAGGGAGCTCCTTTCCATTATGCAGTTAAAGCCGGCATATGCAGTTGGATTTGACATAGCCGAGAATATTATAGGGCAAGCAAAAGAAACAGCCAATAAAGTAGGCGAGAAGAACTGTGAATTTGTTGCCTGCGATATTCTTGGGATAGACGAGAGTTATCACGGAAAATTTGATTTTATTTTTTTCACGATTGGCGCTATTACATGGTTTAAAGATTTGAAATCGCTGTTTAACAAGGTTGCAACATGCCTCAAACAGGATGGCGTCCTGTTGATTAATGATTTTCATCCGGTTATGAATATGCTCCCTATGCCCGGAGAGGATACGTTTGACTTAGATCATCTCAATCAGGTTGCATACTCATATTTCAGAAAAGAACCATGGATTGAGAACAGCGGTATGAGCTATATCACGCCGGAATATGACTCAAAGACATTCACCAGCTTTTCGCATACGATGTCCGATATTATCAATTCAATGATCTGTTGTGGTATGTCCATCGTAAAGCTGAACGAGTACGATTATGATGTTGGGTTGACAGAGGTTTACGATGGAAAAGGCTATCCGCTGTCCTTTATTCTGATTGCGCAGAAGCGGTAAAGAGGGCAAAATGACTTCGATTGACGGCGGAGCACATATGATGGGGGAAAAAGGTTCACCCACGGGTGGACCTTTTCTGTACCTTTTGGGTGCGAATGGCTTGACTTAGAGGCCACTCTAACTGCTAGACTGAAATAAATAACCCAGATAGGAGGGAGCAATATGGAATATTCAAGACTTGGGAATTCAGAGCTTCAGGTATCACGCCTTTGCGTTGGCTGCATGAGCTTTGGCGATCCGGCTAGTAAAATGCACGCGTGGACGCTGAACGCTGATGACAGCGAGATGCTGATCAAGCGCGCGCTTGATCTCGGGATCAATTTCTTTGATACCGCCAACATCTATTCGGCGGGTACCAGCGAGGAATATCTGGGCCGCGCGATCAAAAACAACGTGGCGCGCGAAAAGGTCGTCCTCGCAACGAAGGTCTATTTCAACGAGGGCCATCTATCAAAGCAAGCGATCCTGCGCGAAATCGACGGTTCCCTCGGGCGTCTCGGCACGGATTACGTTGACCTCTACATCATTCACCGGTTCGATGCTATTACCCCGGTAGAGGAAACCATGGAGGCCCTGAATAGCCTTGTTAAGGCGGGTAAAGTACGGGCGCTCGGCGCTTCCGCCATGTATGGCTACCAGTTCTACAACATGCAGCTTGCCGCCCAAAGGAACGGCTGGACGCCGTTTGTTTCCATGCAGAACCATTACAACCTGCTTTACCGCGAGGACGAGCGTGAACTAATCCCGATCTGCAAAGAACAAAATGTCGCCCTTACCCCGTACAGTCCCCTTGCCGCGGGCAGGCTTTCCCGTCTTACATGGCACACGGACACAAAGCGCAGCCAGACCGACCAAACGGCGGTTTCAAAGTATGACAGCACGGAGGAGGCCGACTATGCCATTGTACTTCGCGTAAACGAGCTGGCACAAAGATACGGCGCCACCATGACGCAGATTGCCCTTGCGTGGCAGTTTTATAAGGGGGTAACGTCTCCCATCGTCGGCGCGACCAAGGCAAAGTATTTTGATGACGCTGCCGGCGCCTTTGACGTCAAGCTCACCGAGGCGGACGTTGCGTACCTTGAGGAGCCGTATGCTCCGCATAAAATTGTTGGCGCTCTTTAAAAATCGACAGAGCTACTCTTCTTGATCCGCACAAAAGCCCGCAGTTGCGGGCTTTTCATATCTGAGGTGTACCGTATTCGATTTTGGCCGTCGGCACGCCAGTTTAAACTGCTCTACGATTCATCGACTGTACCCTAAGTCGCCGCTTGGGGTGAATTATTCCACTTCCAGCAGCAACACTGGCGTTTCTTCTTGTTCAACCTGCTGATGATGCTCCGTCAGTCGCTTCATCCAGTTCTTCCGAAAGAAGAATACAAGACCGATAGCCACTTTGGCAATCTCCTCGGTGAATGTCATCGCAAAGATCCATAGGAACGGCAGGTGCAGGAGAAACCCAGCGATCGCCACTGCCGGCGCACCGACCAGCCACACGGCTCCTGCGTCGATGACCGCACCCAGCGCGGGCCTGCCGCCGGACCGGAAAATGGCCACGATGAGCAGCATCGAGAGCATGCGCAAGGGCAAGTTCGCACTGCCCAGCAGCAAAAGCTTCGTGGCAAGCTCGCCGGTGGCCTGGTCGGCCGGATGGATCAGGTTGATGATCGGCACCCGCAGCGTGATCTCCAGTATGGCCATGAACACCGAGAACAGCGTGCCCATCATAAGAAACCATTTGGCGCTTTGCCAGGCACGCTCGTTGTCACCGGCGCCCACGGCCTTGCCCACGATAACGCCGCAAGCCGAGGCCAAACCGATTACAAAGGCGAACAGCAGCTGGTCGATGCTGTTGTAAAGCGTATAGGCCGGGACGCCGGTTTCCCCGCCCACGCGGCCAAACACGAACATATACGCCGACGTGCCCAGAGACCACAGCACCTCGTTGATGATCACGGGCGTGGCGACCCGATAGAATTTCTGCACCATTGGTTTGGTGTAGGCAAACAGCTCCCGGATGCGGGCAAGCGCCGGGTGCTTCCTGTGGCGGAGCACGATTATGAGCATGCACGTCTGCACAAAGCTGGAAATCACCGTAGCCACCGCGGCACCCCGAACGCCCATCACGGGGAAGCCCAATTTGCCATAAATCAACAGATAGTTGAGGCTTGTATTGACAATGACCGCCACAATACTCGTTACAAGCGGGATGCGTGCTTCCTCGGTGCTGCGCAGCATGACCGTCGTGGCAAGGTTGAAGCCAATTAAAATGCAGTTGAACGCAATGATCTGCATATATTCCGCGCCCAACCGCACCGCCTCGGGGTTGTTTTCCCCGGAAAACACCTTCACAAGCGCATGGGGGAACAGCGCCATCGCCGCGCCGGACAATACCACCAGCGCCATCGTGTTAGCCAGCGCAAAGCCGTAGACGCGGCGGATGCCCGCCTCGTCATTGATGCCCTTGTATTGGGAATAGAGAATAGCGGCACCGGAATTGATGCCGAACAGCGAGATCATCATGATGAACGACCAACGTCCGGCCATGCCCACGCCGGCCATCTCCGCATTGCCCAGTTGTGACACCATCGCGGAATCGATGAGCTGGAACGACGCCATTAAAAGGTTCTGCACGGCAACCGGGATCGCCAGCCGCAGCATATTTTTCAGGAAATCACGTTCAAGAGTCATTTTCACGTCTTTGTTCTCCACGGAATAAAAGCAATTTTATTAGTTTATCATATATTTGGTTTTAACGGTAGGGCTGCGGCCAAACATAAAAGTACACCGTGCGGTTGCCGATTTCGACATCGGCATCGTCTTGCTTATGCCCGCACTGCGCACGTCGCGCCTGGGCACGAAATCCCGGCCGCTAAAATCTCTCCACTGGAGCGTTTTCTTCACGCGGCTTCGAATCCGCCGATTTATGACCCACCAAATAAAAAGAGGACACCCGAAGGGTGTCCTCTTTTTATCTGGTGGAGCTTACCGGATTCGAACCGGTGATCTCTACACTGCCAGTGTAGCGCGATAGCCAACTTCGCTAAAGCCCCGTTTCTTGCATACAGAACCCGGCCAGGTTTTGCACGCAAGGGATATTATAACTGAATGAAATCAGTTTGTAAAGATGTAATTTATACAGGCCGGAAAAGTCTCGGCTTGTCCAAAATCAGCCGTCAAAATATTCGCCGCGCTTGTAGTCGTAGATTGCGCCGTTCGCATAGATGTTGATGTTTTCAAGTACCTTGCCGGTGCCAATGGCAACGCAGCTGACAGGATCTTCCGCCACATAGCAGGGCACCTTCGTATGCTCCGCCACAAAGCGGTCCATGCCATAAAGCAGAGCGCCGCCGCCGGTTAAGCAAATGCCGCTTTCCGCGATATCCGAAGCGAGTTCGGGCGGGGTGCGTTCAAACAGCGCGCGAACGCTTTCCAATATGCTCTGCAAGGGTTCTTCGAGCGCCTCAATCATTTCATTGGAGCCGACGACAATGGCCTGTGGCAGGCCGGAAATGAGGTTTCGGCCCTTGACGTCGATAAACACCTGTTCCTTGCGCGGGTAGGCGGAGCCTATGGCGATTTTCATTTCTTCTGCCGTCCGTTCGCCGATCAACAGGTTGTGCTTTTTGCGCATGTAACGTACGATGGCGTCGTCAAATTTATCTCCCGCGATTTTGATGGAATCGGATATAACCGCGCCGCCCAACGAGATGATCGCGATATCTGTCGTACCGCCGCCGATGTCCAATACCATGCTGCCGCGAGGCTGGGAAATGTCGATGCCCGCTCCGATGGCCGCCGCAATGGGCTCTTCAATCAAAAAGGTATGGCGCGCGCCCGCTTCTTCTGTTGCGTCAATAACCGAACGCTTTTCCACTTCCGTTACGCCGGAGGGAACGCAGACAACGACGCGAGGCTTGAAGAAGATATGGGAACCGACAACTTTTTTTAAGAAATGATTTAAAAGGCGCTCGGTAATATCAAAATTTGAAATGACGCCGTCCTTGAGCGGACGGATGGCGATGATGCTGCCAGGCGTACGCCCCAACATGCGTCGGGCCTCCTCGCCTACGGCGAGTATGCGCCCGGTAATGCGCTCCACCGCTACGACGGAAGGCTCCCTCAGGACAATGCCCTTGCCTTTTACATAGACAAGGACGCTGGAGGTTCCGAGATCGATGCCCACATCGTTAAACTCAAACAATCCCATGCTGCGATCCTCTTACCTTTCGGTTGTTGCTGATATGCGGTAAATGACGGAATTTTGCGCATAAAAACCCCGTCTGCAACCAGCCTGTATAGTATGATACCGCAAATTCGGATACTTTTCAAATATCCATAACATATTTCACAAAAAATTTTATCCCAGAAGAAGGTTTTCATGCAACCACAAAGCGTGAAAACGCGTTGTGGGAAGTAGCGCATGTGACGCTTTTGTAAACGCAGCCCTGAATGCCTTGCATAAGGATGCTGTAATACGGTACAATTCGTGTATACGGTACAATAATAAGAAATGTTTGGTGCAGCACATGGCAGTTCGCCAATGGAAACAGAAGGGAAAGCAATTGAGAACGCGTACGCTCAGCCTGGTGTTGATTGCGCTTACGGCGCTGCTGTTTGCGTGTACGCCGCAGGCGCAGCCGGGAAATGTGTCAGAACCTTCGTCCACCCCCCTCATGCCGGTCATGACGCCCGAACCCGATGAAACCGCCGGGCAGGGGACGCAAAGCCCGGCACCTTCGGCGGCTGGCTCTAGTGAAATTTCAGTAGAAGAAATCGACGGCGTTGCGGACCCGGACGATGTGCTGCCTCCTACGCGCCAATATGACGAATACAAAGCGCTTAACAGCGATTTTATCGGCTGGATTACTGTTCCCAACACCAAGATCGATTATCCGGTCGTACGGGCAGCGGACAATGAATTTTACCTGACCCACAATGTGGAAAAGTCGGAGTCTAAGCACGGCGCGATATTCATGGATTACCGCAATGCGGACGAGGAGCAGCGATACCATATCATACTCTACGGCCACAACATGAAGAACGGCACCATGTTCCATGACCTGAACAATTACAAGCAGCGCAGCTTCTTTGAAGAGAACCGCGTGATCACGTTCAATTGGGACGGCCAGGAAACCAAGTGGGAAGTGTATCTTGCCTTCGTATGGCACGGCGGCCCCGTGTATTGGCACACCCGCTTCAACATCACGACGCCCGAGGAGAACTTTGCCCAGTATATGAACGATATCGTCTCTTATATGAAATCCGAAAAGTATACCATATACGACGATACCGTCATCATCAAGCCGAGCGATCAAGTGCTCACCCTTTCCACCTGTACGTATGAGTACGATCAATCTCGCTACGTGGTCAGCGCCAGAAGAATTAAGCAGTAACTTTGCTTTTATGTTTGATGAAAAACCCGCTCTTTCAGCTGATGTTGAAAGGCGGGTTTTGTGTTATACTGATATTTGCGGGGCATTATCCCTGTTTTTGGAAAAGCGCCCAATGCAATTTAATATGGAGGAACAGTACATGCAGGACCCTCGTTTAAAGCAATTGGCCAGCCTGTTGCTCAACCACAGCATACATATCAAAGAGGGAGAGCTTTTTGGCATAAGGACCGGCTTACTGGCAAAGCCGCTTGTAAAGGAACTGATGAAGGAAGCGCATCGCATCGGCGCAGTGCCTTATGTAGATCTGGAGGACGATGAGATTAGGCGCCTGACGTTCGGCTTCATTGACCCGGAAAATCCGGAACCTGCTCGCGCGGCCCTCAAAAAACAGCTTGAATGGGAACGCGTGCTCTGGTCCCACTGGGCTGGGCAGGTGGTGATTGGCGTAGAAGAAAACGACGCGGAGCTTTCCGGCGCAAATTCGAAAGCAATGGCCATTCACCGGGAAGAATTAAAGGAGATCCGCGATCTTCGCATCAACGAACGCCGCTGGGTGTACTTGCACTGGCCGACTATGGCGGATGCCCAGAAGGCCGGCATGTGCTACGACGATTTCTATGAGTTCTTCCTCAGCGCCGCGCTGGTGGACTATGACGAAATGGAACGGAACATGCGGCCGCTGGTCGAACTGATGCAGCGCACAGACAAGGTACGCCTGGTGGGCAAGGGCACGGACCTCACTTTCTCCATCCGCGGCATGAACGTCATCCCTTGCGCAGGAGAAATGAACATTCCGGATGGCGAGGTGTTTACCGCACCGCTCAGGGAGAGCGCAAACGGCGTCATCCAGTATAACACGCCACTCATTGAGCAGGGCAAGCGCTATGACAACCCGCGCTTTGTATTTGAAAACGGCAAAATTGTGGAAGCATCCTGCGGCAACGATACGAGCGGGCTCAACGCGCTGCTGGACACCGATGAAGGCGCACGCTACCTTGGCGAATTTGCCATAGGCGTCAACAACGCTGTCACAAAGCCAATAGGCAACACACTTTATGACGAAAAGATCGGCGGGTCTTTCCACCTTACACCGGGCGCAGCATATGATTCCGCGTTCAACGGCAACCGCTCCGTGCTGCATATGGATATCGTTTGCATGCAAGCCAATCCCTATGGCGGGGAAATCTATTTTGACGGCGTCTGCATCCGCAAGGACGGGCTGTTTACCTTGCCGGAGCTTGCAGGCCTAAACCCGAAAGAATAAAGGGGATAAGGGGAGGCGGCCATGTCAAAAGGGGTTAGGCGGCTGCTTGCGGACAGCATTGCCATTATCATCGGCAGCGCGTTAACTGGACTGGGGCTTTCGGTGTTCACCGTCCCCAACAATATTGCGCCGGGCGGCGTATCCGGTATTGCGACGGCGCTTTCCGCGCTGATTGGCGTACCGGTGGGTACGCTTACGCTTATCCTCAATGTTCCGTTGATGATTGTGGCGCTCAGGCGCCTTGGGTTCAAGCCGCTTGCAAAGACAATCGCTGCTACGGTGCTGCTTTCCGTGTTTATTGACGTGTTTGCGCTTTGGCTGCCGGGGTATTCCAACAATATCCTGCTTGCTGCGCTGATGGGCGGCGGCTTTATGGGCGTTGGACTGGGGCTCCTGCTGACGCGTGGCGTCAGCACGGGCGGCACGGATTTGATCGGCCTGATGCTTTTCAAAATGAGGCCGGGCTTTTCCATGGGCCAGCTCCTGATGGCGATTGATACGCTGGTCGTTCTGTTCGCCGTCGTCGTATTCCGTGATATTGAGGTGGCGCTCTATTCGTTTGTGGCGCTGTTCGTCACCAGCAAAACGATTGACGCCATACAGGAAGGCGTGGACCACGCAAAGGTGATCTATATCGTCACCGACAAGGAAGAGGAGCTTTTAAACCGCATCGCGCATGAGATGGGGCGCGGGGTAACCGTACTGCCCGCACGAGGCGGGTTTACCGGTAAGGACAAGACCGTACTGATGACCATTGCGCGCCGCAACGAGGTGGCGATGACGCTGCAGGCTGTCCGGATGATCGATCCTGGCGCGTTCACCATCATATCCGACGCGACGGAGGTACATGGCGAAGGGTTTAAAGAAGGCCAAGATTAACTTTACCGGGCGTGTTCCTGCCCGTTACAGGAAGGAGAACAACATGAGTACCATTCCAGAAAGGCTCTTAGCGCTGCGGCAGAAGATGGCGCAAAAAGATATCGGCGCGGTGCTAATTCCGACATCGGATTTTCACGCCTCCGAATATCTGGGCGCATATTTTCAGAGCAGGCAATATTTTTCCGGCTTTACCGGCTCGGCGGGAACATTGGTGGTATTGCCGGAGGAAGCCGGGCTTTGGACCGACGGGCGCTATTTTATCCAGGCGGATCTGGAATTAAAGGGCTCCGGTATCACGCTATACCGGGAAGGTCAGCCTGACGTACCGGAGCTGGTGGATTATCTATATAGTAAGCTCTCGGACGGCGCGGTGCTTGCGCTGGACGGCAGGATGGCGGATGCCAGCTGGTGCCTGGAATTATCCGAAAAGCTTGCCCCCAAGCGGGTTACGCTGATGAGCGACTTTGACCCGGCCGACGGCGTATGGGAAGACCGACCTTCCCTTTCACTCGAACCCGTATCTTTGCTGCCGCTCGAATATGCGGGCAAAAGCGTCGACCAAAAGCTTGCGGACCTGCGTCAAGAACTCCAAAAACAGAGCGTGGACGCGCATGTGCTGACCACGCTGGACGATATCGCCTGGCTCTACAA
>JAEZIE010000107.1 GCA_023416175.1 Bacillota bacterium | reverse complement strand
GGCTTGGTCACAGATGGGAAAGACGTGCTTTCTTCCGCGATAAGCAATCTTCCGCCATCCGGCCATTCTTTTCTTAAACGCGTGGTCAGCTTTCTTAAAAAAGCGATGGCCTCCAGGTTTTCCTTCCCGCCGTAGGTATTGGGCAGCCAGCCCGTACCCGCGCGGCCGTAGTCGTGGTAAAGCATGCAGCTCACCGCATCCACCCGCAGCCCGTCAAAATGGAACTCCTTTAAATAATAGAATGCGTTGGATATGAGGAAACTCTGCACCTGTGTGCAGCCGTAATCGAACAGCATGGTGCCCCATTGGGGCTGCTCGCTGCGACGCGGGTCGTCCGGCTCATACAGCGGGGTGCCGTCAAAAAGCCTCAGGCCGTGCGCATCCCTCGGAAAGTGCGCGCCCACCCAATCAAGCAGCACCCCAAGGCCGCGCTGGTGCGCGCGGTCTACAAAATACTGCAGGTCCTCGGGTTCGCCGTACCGGGTGGTGACGGCGTAATACCCCGTGACCTGGTATCCCCAGCTCATATCCAGAGGATATTCTGCGATGGGCAGCAGCTCGATATGCGTATAGCCCATGTCCGCAGCGTAATCCACCAATTCCTCTGCCAGCTGGCGGTAACTTAGTCCGTGGCGGAAGGAACCCAGGTGCACCTCATAGATGTTCATGGGCTCCCGGTAGGGATCTTTCCCCTGTTTCGCCTCATAATACGCGGCATCCTCCCAGCGGTGGCCGGGCACGCCCCAGAGCACCGAAGCGGTACCGGGCCGTTCTTCCGCGCGGGTGGCGTACGGGTCCGCCCGCCAATAGAGGGTGCCGTCCTGCGCCGTGATGGCATATTTATACGTGTCTCCGCGCCTGCAGTTTTGAAGCGTAGCCTCCCAGACGCCGGTATCTCCCACGCGCTGCATGGGGCTTGCCTCCGGATCAAAGCCGTTGAAGCTGCCTGCCACATGAACGGCACGCGCTTTGGGCGCCCAAACCATGAAGCGCCAGCCGTTTTTGACGGGGTGCGCGCCCAGCGTTTCATATGCGCATGCGCTCTCGCCCGTATTAAAATAATACAGCGCCGTGAGGTTATGCTCTGCTTCCAAAGGCCGCACCTCCTATATCCAAATATCGCGGACGGATTACTGAAAATGCCCCGCTGCAGCGTCCCGTTGGGCAGATGTGGATTCCCTTTTATCATACCATCGAATGCGATGAGAATGAAGCATCTCAAAATAAAAGGGATGCAAAAGATACTGCGCGTTTTGATTAAGAACCTGCGCAATTTTCATAAAGGCGTTAACGGTAGAAAGCAGAAAGAAGAGCAACAGGCCAATCTTCAAGACTTTTCCAATAACTCGCTTCTTTTCCTGTATTTATTATACCGTAAGTGCGTAAAACCCGCAATCGCCAAATCCGTATCGCAGCCCTTTTATTCCGGCCGTCTTTACAATATGTGCGGGCGATTCTTTTTATGCCTTCAAAGATGAAAGCATAGCCCGAAGCGTCCACTCAAGGCTTGCATATATGACGGGACAAATAAAAGCCGCCATCCCTTGACAGGGTCGGCGGCTTTCCGATTCGTCTTGTTATTCTGTATAAGCCCGCTCATTCACACGAGGCTAAAATGACACGAAACCCAGGCCTTTACAGCGCTGCCTTCCACAACCCGTGGAGGTTGCAGTATTCGTATGCGGCGATTGCTTCCTCGCCCTCTGCCAGTCTGAATGCTGCAGCGGGAGCTTCGCCGGGGGAGAGATACTTATACTGCCCGCCCAGATTTGTTTCAAGATAGATCCACTGGATATAGTGTTCCGGTACCATGGGATGCGCCACGGAGCCTACAGCCACTTTCACGGTATCGCCTTCCATGGTGATGACGGGAACGTGCTTTTCCTTGGCGGCGTCAACGGTATTGGCCTCGACCTCCTGCATGGTTTCCCCGCAGCAGGTCATGGGCGCGCCGGAAGCGTGGAGCATCAAAGCAAAATTGCCGCAATGTTTACAGCGGAAAAACCGGGTTTCTTTCATCATATCAATGAGTCCTCCATTCTTTGTAGTACCCGAACGGGCAAATGATAGGGTTTACGCAATACCTTAATTATACAGCGGTACAAGCAAAATAAACATTGCAAGAGCATAATTTATTTTGGTTGCCATAATAAGTGCATTGATGTACCATGTGATGGAAATTATTACTTGGAGGCTTTAGCATATGCGCATCATAGGGAATCTTCTTTGGTTCCTTTTAGGCGGCCTTATACTGGGACTGCTCTGGATGATTGCGGGGCTATTTTGGTGCATCACCATCATAGGCATCCCATGGGGCGTGCAGTGTTTTAAGTTCGCAAAGCTTGCGTTCTTCCCCTTCGGCAAAGAGATCCTGTTTGGAACGGGTGCCGGCTCGCTGCTTCTTAACATCCTCTGGATTGTACTCACCGGCGCGGAGCTTGCAATCATACACGCTGTTGTGGGGCTGGTGTTCTGCATTACCATCGTTGGCATTCCGTTTGGCCTGCAGTGCTTCAAGCTTGCGCAGTTGGCACTCCTGCCTTTTGGGGCTTCCGTACGGCATGTGTAACGGCTGCTACCCCCCACGGATGATATAAAGCCGGTTATAGCAAACA
>JAEZIE010000092.1 GCA_023416175.1 Bacillota bacterium | reverse complement strand
AGTCTGACGGAAAAGCGAAAAGCGAAGGTGGGCGCCCTGAGCACCGGCCTGAAAAAACGCGCCGCGGTTGCCAAGGCGCTGATACACAACCCCGATCTGCTATTTCTGGATGAGCCCACCTCCGGGCTGGACCCGGAAGCCGCCCGCGAGATGATCGAGCGCATCCGCACCCTGAACGCTGCCGGCGTCACCGTGTTCGTTTGCACCCACAATTTGGCCGAAGCCGAGCAGTTCTGCACGCGCTTCGTATTTCTGGACCGCGGGCGTATCCTGGAGGCCGGCACGCTGGAAGAATTGGAGCGCAAATACGTGGCCGAGATCGTGTTGCGGTTGGAGATGCCCGCATCCGCAGTACCGGAATTCCCTTCCGGCGTACCGGGTGAGGCGGTCCACGGCGGCTTCACGGTGAAACTGCCGGGCAAGGCATCCATTCCGGCCTTTCTGCGGCAGATTTGTGCCCGGCAGGATATCTACGGTGCCACCATAGAGAACAGCAACCTCGAGGCGCTCTATTTCGAGATCAGGAGGGTCAAGCCATGAACGGCCGGTCGATTATCGCACTCATGCGCAAGGATATCCGCGCCATCACGGCCAGCACGCAGATGTGGGTGCCCATGCTCATCGTGCCGCTGATATTTGTCGTGATACTGCCCGGGGTGTTTTTGATATTGGGGCGCGCCGTAAATCTGGCGGGTGATCAGGATGACCTTCAGTTCGTCCAGCAGTTCCTAAGCGGTATTCCCCAGGGGGCGCTGCGCACGCAGATCGAGAGCTTCGGTTCGTTGGACGCCCAGCTTGTGTATCTTATGATCAACTATCTCTTTGCGCCGCTGTTCCTTATGGTGCCGGTGATGACGTCCAGCATCATGGCGGCGGCAGCCTTCGTGGGTGAAAAGGAAAAGCGCACGCTGGAAACGCTGCTCTTTACCCCCTTGAGCGAGATGGAGCTGTTTCTGGGTAAGATGCTCTCAGCCTTCGTGCCGGCGTTGGTCGTTTCTTGGGGCGGGTTCCTGATTTTCACGGCGGAGTTCATGATATTAGGCGCGCCGTTGTTTGGGCAGCCCATGCTGCCGGCGCCCCACTGGCTGGCTATCATACTGTGTCTGGTACCGGCTCTATCGCTGCTCATGGTATTCCTCAACGTACTGGTCAGTGCCAAGGTCAAAGGTTATCAGGAAGCGCAGCAGGTCAGCGTTTTGGTTATATTGCCCATTCTGTTCCTGCTCTACGGCCAGATTGGCGGTATCGTATTCCTGAGCACACCGCTGCTGCTGCTCTGCGGCGTCGGCGTGTTTGTGCTGGACGCGGTGCTCATTCGCTTCGCTGTCAAAAGCTTCAATCGTGACAAGCTGTTCCGCACGCAGGTGTCATCCTAGGCATACGTGGTTTTCCGTACCTGAGTCCATGTTTCCTGGAATATTAGCTTCATGTCCGCAATTTGGGGAAATGATTTATCGTCTCGTACTGCTATATTACCTTACCACATGCTCCACCAAAGCGCTTTGGCACAAGTTCAGATATGACTTAGACCCGTCTTCGGACAGTACTCGCAGGCATGATAGAAGCCCCACCTTAAAGCAGGTGGGGCTTCTGTTTACTAACGTGAGGTAGTTGTTTCACTTCCAAGGGATGGGCATGGTTGCGGCGGGGTTTGTTGCAGTTTGGGACGCTGATCGGTATTGATCAAGCAGCGGGGAATATGTGTAAAAATGAATTGTGCCCTTTTCTTCATCAATTTCTATAAACCGCATATAACCTGAGCCACCCTTCTTATCAATGTTCTGATAGTTTGCAATGCACTGGTAGACCTTCCTGTCGGTCTTTCCATCACCGTTATCATCAAAATATGCAGTCACGCAATCTTCATCATAGCGATGGCCGGACAACACCATATAGACATTGGAATTTGGTTTCACGACTTTCTCCTGCAGCGTTTGCCCTATTTCCCGAAGTGTCGAATGTGAGCCCAAGTATTCATGCACACAAAGTATGCCCACCCTGTCTGCATACTTTGCGAACATTTCATTTGCAAAGCGAATACTGTCCTCTCCCGGCTGATAGCCCAGGTATACAAAGATATAATCCGTATTGCCCATTGTAATCAAATCATAATGGCAGCGGTTGTTAAGAAGGCTTTCGCCGTAATACTGATACCGGCTAAAAGCCTTTTCTCCAAAATAGGCAGAATAGTTCGTATAATTAAAGCTCTGGCCCACATCATGATTTCCCGCAAGAACCCCGTATGGGATAGAAGAAAGTTCATCCATTGCCCGTCTTGCGTTTACCCACTGCTTAACGTTGGTCCGGCTCGCCACAAGATCCCCCGTATGTACAACGTACCCCAGGTTCAGTTCCTGCCGCTTTACTTTTAAATAGCGTGTCATGGTTAAAAATGTTTCGGGAAAGTACGCACTGTAGTGCTGCGTATCTGATATCCACGCAATGGTATACTTGCCGCCATTCGCTTTAGGTGTAACGCTAACAGTATGGATTTGTTGCGCCGGCGTGCGCTGCGGCGGTATTGTGTTTTCTTTGGGAATAACCTCTATTTTAATTTGAGGAGATATTGGCTCTGGCGTAGTTGTGGGAACCAGAGGCAGCAAGTCCTGCCCATTCTGCAGATTACCGGTCTCCACGCATCCCGTTAGTTGCAATACTATAAGAAATATCAACAAAAGCGTCAGTACTTCCCGAATTTGCAGCTTCTTATTCATGGACGGAATTCTCCGTTTTCTCCGTCGCCAGATATGCTGCAGCGTGACTAAAAACGATCTTTTTCTGCGCCAGATAGTTCATGGCAAACAGCAAAGCGTCAAGCACCAACTTTGCAAAAATACTGTTTATCGCAAGCGAAGACAACAAGCCGGTCCCCAATGCGCCAGCCGCCATGGAAAATCCAGCAAGCAATGCATAAGCGATTGCGCTTCTTGCAGATGGTCCCGCCTGAAAAACCATGCGCCGGTTCATCTGATAATTGAGGCAGGCGCTGAATACCCTTGCTATGGCATAGCTCCATCCCGGCAGGAACATTTTGATCAGCAGGCAATAAAGACCGTAATCCAATAGCGCACAGACAAGGGATATAAACGTATACCTGATCAGCCGAACAAATACCAGTAGCCCGTCTCGGAACGGATGGAAATGAGAAGAGCGGTTGCCGTCAATGTATATCGTCTGAATGGGTAATTCCACAAACGGAATGTCCCATTTTTTAAGCGCCAGCAGCATATTCATTTCGTAATCATACCGTTCTCCGGCAACTGTCATCATCTTCCCAATCAGTTTAGCCGGAATACCCCTTAGCCCCGTTTGCGTATCCGATATGGAAAGCCCAGTAAGCAGGCTGAAAGTTGATCGGGTTACGGTGTTGCCAAAGCGGGATCGAAATGGCATTCGGGAGACGTCCCTCACACCAAGAAGAACGGTATCAGTCTCCTGTTCCAATGCCGCAGCGACCAAAAGAATATCTTCCACACTGTGCTGTCCGTCCGCGTCCGCGGTAACGGCATGCGAATTCGCGCCGCTATTCTGCAGATATTCGAAAGCGGTTTTTAAGGCAGCTCCCTTGCCGCGGTTTTGATCATGGTGAAGGACAATTGCCCCCATTTCCTCGACAGAACGGAATATACCGGTATATGCGCTGCCGCTCCCGTCGTCCACAACCAATACCGGAATTTTCTTAATCAGCGCCTGAACCAGTGTTTCCAACTTTGCATCCGGCTCATATGCGGGAATGACGACCGTTGTTTCTTGCATAACATCCTCCTTGGCCATGTGTATATCGTAGGCGCGGAGGATTAAAGGGACATGAGAAAAAGATAAGAAAATAAGAAGATGCACGCTCAGATGATTTATTATGTTATAAAAAATGCCCACGGCAAGCCGAAGTCTGCCGCGGGCCGGATCTTATATGGATGTAAATGTTATTGAATGTCCAAAGCGCTGCTCTGATGGGGAATAAGGACTGTGATACGTGTGCCTTCGTTCGGAGAACTTGTTGCACTGATCTCGGCTCCGTGCAAATCGGCGATCGCAGACGCGATGGATAACCCCAACCCCGCGCTTCCGTCTTTGCGGCTTCTTGCCTTATCCACGCGATAAAAACGCTCGAATATATGCTCCAGTTGTTCCGGCTCCATACCTATTCCGGTATCCGCTACCGAAAGCTCAATTCCGTCTTTTGTTTGCCTGGCCCTAAGCGTTATACTGCCTCCCTGCGGGGTAAACTTCTTGCTGTTGTCTATTACCGCAAGAAGAAGCTGCTTGATCATCGTCCTGTCGCCGAATACCGTATTATCCGGTTCAGCTTCAACAGAATAATGATGTCCATTGTCCAATGCGGATTGTTCCGCAATAAGTTCTCTCATCAATGGCTCAACCTGAAAAGGAGCCTTATTTACGTCCAGCTTTTCGCGTTCGCCGCGGGCAAGAAACAATAGATTCTCAACAAGCTTGTGCATGTATTCCGTTTGCTTGGAAATCGCAGCGATACCCTCCTGCAAGACGTTTTTATCGTCTTTTCCCCAGCGCTGCAAAAGGTCCGTATAGCCGCTGATCACAGCCAAAGGCGTGCGCAATTCATGCGAAGCGTCCGCTGTAAACCGGCTTTGCTGGTTGAATGCATCCTCAACCCGCGTCAGCATCCTGTTAATTGTGATTGCAAGCCGCTTGAGTTCATCATCCGGTTCAGGTACCTGTAGGCGCTTTTTTAAGTGACGGCTGTCGATCTTGCCCGCCTCATTGATCATGCTGTCTATGGGTGCAAGCATCTTCCTGCTGACATAGCGGCCCACGAAAGCCGCAGCCACAATGCCCATAATATTTGCGGCTAGCAGCAAAATGCCTAGCAGCTTCATATAACTGACCTCATTTACGAGATTGCTCACCAAAAGGACAGATCCAAGATGGGTATCTCCGTCATAAAGGCCGCTTCGATAGCTTAGGAGAATCCCGTCCTGTTCCGTAAAAACAGTATATATTGTGTCCAATTCACGCGGAAGCTCAGATTCCTGCATAGGGAAATTATATAATTTATTGACAATAGAGCCTTCAGGCGAGTAGACAATCATGTTCAGGTTCAAGTCATAAGCCTGTTCCATCAGAAGGCCACGAGCTGTAATAGTATCTCCTTCAGAAAGTTCCTCCAGGATATGGCTCTCCACGAGGGGCATCATATGATGTAAATATTCGCGTTTATCGCCGAACAGCGCCTGATAAGTGCAGGACAGCACCCCTACGCTGAGCAGGAAGAACACGACCCCAAAAAGCGCCGCGTATAAGAGCGAGAGTTTATTTGAAAGTTTTTGACGCTTCATGTTTTCCCTCTCAACACATAGCCCGTACCGCGGAGCGTTTCGATATGCTTATGTTCAAAGCCTTTGTTTACCTTTGAGCGGACATACCTCACATAGACGTCAACTATATTGCTGTCCCCGAAGTACTCATATCCCCATACCTCGTTAAGAAGCTGCTCTCTTGTCAGCACGATATCGTGGTTGCGCATGAAATAAGCCAGCAGATCGTACTCCTTTTTGGTCAGCTGCAACTCTGTGCCATCCCGTGTGATGCTGTGCGACAAAGGAGAATGGACCAAGTCGCAAACCCTTATTTCCGATGGCATTGGTTCCGAACGGGTAAGCACGCGGATGCGCGCCAGAAGTTCTTCGATATGGAACGGCTTTGTCATGTAATCATTGGCTCCCATATCAAGACCGGTCACCTTATCCATCACCGCATCCCTGGCTGTGAGCAGTATGACAGGAATAGACTTAGCCTGCCGTAATCTGCGCAGCACTTCGATTCCATTGAGGCCGGGCAGCATGACGTCGAGCAGTATAATGCTGTACTCCCGCTCAAGCGCCATATTGAGGCCGTCACGTCCATTATACGCGCATTCCGTCTCATAGCCTTCATGCTGAAGCTCTAATTCCAGGAAACGAACGATATCCTTTTCGTCTTCAATGATCAGAATGCGCATGGCCTTCCTCCCTCCGTTTGGCTTCATTATAGCGTATGCACCCTGCCCGGTTCCATCCGGCTGCGCATTTCTAATCGAATTCTAATCTCTCACTCATGGCATTGCAAGTATCGGGGGCTATGATTCAGGCAATCCGAAGGCAAAGGAGACCCTCATGCAAGAAATCAGAGAGCGCGGCAATACACCATTGCGTATCTGGCTCAAGTATTTACTAACGCCATTTAACGCATTCAACTTCGCAATCGGCCTCAGCCTGGCTTCGGTAGGCGCATACGAGAACCTTCTCTATCTCGGCGTGATCCTGCTCAACATTGCGATAGGCGCTATCCAGGAGCTGCGTGCAAAAAAAATTGTGGACAGCCTCGCGCTTTTAAGCGTAACCAAAGCGCAGGTCCTGCGCGATGGAGCTGTATCGCAGGTAAATGTGGAGGAAGTCCAAAGGGGAGACACCGTTTTATTCATGCCAGGTGATCAGATTTATGCGGAGTGCAGCGTGCTCGAAGGACAGGTTGAAGTGAACGAGGCGTTGCTTACGGGAGAATCCGAACCGGTTATGAAATCCTCCGGCGATCCTCTGCTTTCCGGCAGCTATATCGTAAGCGGGCATTGCAAGGCAGTTGCCGAGGAGACCGGCGAGAATTGTTATGCGGAAAAACTTACGAGAAAGGCAAAGTCCTACAAGGCATATCAATCCGGCATCATGGACGCGCTGAACCGGCTGGTCCGCTTTACAGGTTATTTCATATTGCCTTTGGGAGCGATCTTATTCTACCACAGCTATATCAAAAACGGTGATACGTTTGAAACCGCCGTCGTCACTACATCCGCGGCGCTTCTGGGGCTGCTTCCCAAGGGGCTGGTACTGCTGACCAGCGTATCGCTTGCAATCGGCGTTATCAAATTAGGGCGAAAAAAGCTTTTGGTTCAGGAGTTGTATGGAATTGAAGCGCTTGCCCGTGCCGACGTAATTTGCATGGATAAAACCGGAACGCTCACTACAGGGGATTTAACAGTTACAGGGGTCATACCTTTAAGCGATTCGTCCGAAGAGCAGATTCAGTACCTCGGCAGCCTTCTTTCCGGAGCCTTCCAGACGCAGAACAGTACCTATGTTGCGTTGCAGAAGCATTTTCCGCAGTATGGCATATGCCCTACCAAAGTTATTGAATTTTCTCCCTCAAGGGGATGGAGCGCGGCGTATTATGCGGGCATTGGTACGATCGTGCTCGGACAGTGGGAGCGTTTGTTCCATGAAGCCCCTCCAGATACGATTGTGAACGCCATGGAAAACGGGAAACGCATTGTGGTAATCGGGCATTCCGATTATGCGCTTTCGGAGGAGCTCCCGGCGGATAGAAAGCCGGTTGCCGCTTTATGTATACAGGATACGCTTCGTGAAAATACAGCACAGGTGTTGGACTATTTCCGGGCGCAGGGTGTTGCGCTGAAAATCTTATCCGGCGACCACCCGCGTACCGTATCCGCTATTGCACGGGCGGCGGGTCTAGAGGCTAACGGCTGTGTTGACGTAACAGGCCTGGACGAGGCAGCCCTCTCCGGCATTGTAGAAACAGCCGATGTGTTCGGGAGAGTGACGCCGGAGCAAAAACTGATCCTTATCCGTCTTCTGCAAAGCCGAGGGCACAGGGTGGCAATGCTGGGCGATGGCGTCAATGACGTTATGGCGCTCAAGGAGGCCGATTGCGGAATCGCAATGTCCTCAGGATGTGACGCCGCGCGCAAAGTCGCGCGGATGGTTTTGTTTGGCGACAGTTTCAATGTGTTGCCCAAAGTGCTTTCGGAGGGAAGACGGGTCGTAAACAATATCTCTGTTACGGCTTCCCTGTTTCTGACTAAGACCTGTTTCTCCTTTATGCTGTCCCTCGCCTTCGTCCTGCTCGGGAGAGCCTATCCCCTGATACCGCTGCAGTTGAGCATTTACGGCCTTTTGTTTGAGGCGATACCCGCATTCATACTCACATTCCGGGAAAACGATATGCCAATACAGGATCAAATCCTGCAGCGTGCGATCAAGCGTGCCTTTCCGTTCGCGCTGGGGATTGCGTTTTTTACGACCGTAATCCATGTAGTAGGCGTGGCGCAAGGCTACCTCCCGGCTGCTTTGTCCTGGATGTCCTTCGGCGTGGCCACCATATTTGGAGCGTTGCTTGTTGGAGATGTCTGCACATCTCAAAAGGCGGATAAACGTATATCTCCTGTTGCCTGCAGCGACAAAAACTAAACGGGCATGCAATTGTGCTCTTTGGAGGCGCAACATGCACAATCGCTTGATGAATGAACTTCAAAAGCATGATACTGAACATCTGAAAGCCTTACAAAGGCGCAAGGGGAAACGAGGGTATCCTTACAATGCTCTTTTGTGGATCCCCTTGTTGCTGATGCTCCTGATAACTGTTATTTTTATTCTTCTGAAAGTAAGAGGTTAATTAGATGAGAAATTCGAGCAAGCGAAAGACGGTGCTCCCCGGCTGGATCATTGCCGTATTGGACGTGCTAGCACTTGGCGCGGCGCTTTGCGTATTCGCGCTATTCCATCATGTCCTCCCAAGAGACGGGGGCGGTCCCAAGTTAAACATTGTAAATGTCCAGCTGTCCGGCAATGATGCTGCCGCGCAAAATGCTGTTCCCCAGGCACCCGTTACGCAAGTTGAGTCTGCCGTGAATGTAGGCGACTTTTCCGCTGCATTTCCAACGGAGGATACTGGCGCAGGCGCGGATTACAGCCATCAATCGAATTCCGTCCGCGTGGCCGTTAAGGGGTATTCTGTTGACGGCGTTGCTTATTTTGTGTCGGACGTCTGGATAAAAGATATATCCTCGTTCCGCACAGCATTTGCAAAGAAGCAATATGGGCAAGGGATCCATCAGGAATTTCTGAATATGGCCCAAGACAACAAAGCGATTGTCGCGATATCCGGCGACTATTACGGCGCGCGCGCCAAAGGTGTTGTGGTCAGAAACGGGCAGCTATATAGAGATATCCTTTTTGAGGACGTATGCGTGCTTTACCAGAACGGCGTTATGGAAACATACACAAAGGATACATTCAATATTGACGACGCCATTGCGCGCAAAGCATACCAAATATGGAGCTTTGGGCCCCAGCTTCTTGACAATGGACAGCCCATGCAGGAGTTTAACAGCTCAGTGAAAAACGCCAATCCAAGATGCGCCATCGGTTACTATGAGCCGGGGCATTATTGCTTCGTGACTGTAGACGGCCGCCAGCCCGGATATTCGGAAGGTATGACGCTTCAAGCACTTTCCCAACTTTTTTACGACCTGGGCTGCAAGGTAGCATATAACCTTGATGGCGGTCAGACCGCTATGATGGCATACGGGAATCAATTGGTAAACCGCCCCATAAACGGCGGCCGCGAATCAAGCGACATCGTCTTCATTTCGGAGTGATAATGGAGGAAATCATGCTCAAAGTACGGAAAATCCTTTCCCACTTAGTGATCATATTAGGCGGTATGTTCCTGACCTTCTTCTGCATTGACAGGGTAAACACCGCGATGGCTTTTATTGATAATGAAATCAGCAAATGGCTGTTGCTCTGTTTTTCTTTGATCGCGCTGGCGTTGGCTATCATAAATCTTGTTACGATACGTCGGCGGGAACTCAGGCAGAGGATCAAGGATGAATCATCCAGCACGCCTGAACAGCCACCATCGTTCAAATTTTAAATATCTGAAATCGTTTGGCACGTCCAGCAGTTGAAAAATCACCAACTTCAATCCAGGGGTGGTGCTCTGCACCCTCACCCTGCCGGCGATCTTCCGCCGCATCTTTTCAAGATCTTTGTTCTGTCAGCTTCAAATATCGCCCCATAAAAAACAACCTCTCCCGTGGATTAAATCGCAGAGGGGAGGTTGTCTTACAAAAATATTCGCTATTAATTACTCTATCAGGTACGAATTATTGTTCACAATTCTCCCCGTTTCAACAGGCAAACTGTTTCGGTATGCGCCGTCTGCGGGAACAGGTCAAATGGCTGAACGGCCTCCACTTTGTACCCGCCCTCGGATAACATCTTGCAATCCCGCGCCAATGTCGCCGGGTTGCAGGAAATATAGACGACGCGCTGAACGCCGCTTTCGATCACCGCCCTTAAGAATGCCTCCTCCGCGCCTTTTCTGGGCGGGTCCAGCAACAGGGCATCCACCTTGAACCCATCCGCAAGGAGCTTGGGCAGCGCTTCCTCCGCCGGGGCGCACAAAAAGCGTGCGTTCTGTATTGAGTTTTGTTCGGCGTTGCGCTTTGCGTCCTCCACGGCCTCGGGCACGTTTTCAATCCCTACGACCTCTTTTGCATGCCTTGCAAGAAGCAGCGTGATCGTGCCAATACCGCAGTAGGCGTCGACAACCCGCTCGTTTCCGTTGAGCGCAAGAAGTTCTATCGCCTTTTCGTACAGCTTTTCCGTTTGTACCGGGTTCACCTGTAAGAATGACGCCGGACTGATGGAAAACGAAAGGTCGCAGAGAGTCTCCGTGATGTACGGCTCGCCCCACAGCAGGCGGTAATCTGTACCCAGTATGACGTTTGTCTGTCCTTTTTGAATGTTAAGATAAATGCTCGCTAGCCCTTCCACGCGGTCGCGCAGGGTTTCTATCAGTGCCTTTTTTTCGGGTATGGAGGCGGACGTTGAGACGAGTACCGCCATCACTTCTCCGTTGACCGTTGTGCGCATCACCACATGGCGGATTAAGCCCCGACCCGTCTTCTCGTCATACGCCGCTACGCCGTGTTCGTTCGCCCAGTCCCGTACGGCCAGCATGGCAATAAGGCCAGATTCCTGTTGGATGAGGCAATCCTCCGTTGGAATGAGCCGGTGGCTGCGTGGCGCAAAAAAGCCCGCCTGCACGCGTCCATCGATTTCCGCAAGCGGGAAACTTCCCTTGTTGCGGTACTGCCAGGGCTCGTCCATGCCGATAACGGGCGATACCGTAATGTCCTTTAATCCACCCAGGCGGGTAAGAGCATCCTCCACCACCTTGCGTTTGTAGGCAAGTTGGGCGGAATAATCGAGATGCTGCAGCGTACATCCGCCGCATTTACCGAATATAGCGCAGGGTGGGTTTACACGCTCAGGCGCTGGATTAATGATTTCCACCAGCTTTGCAACGCCATAGCCGGAATTCGCCTTAATGACATGCGCCTGTACGCGCTCCCCCGGCAGCGCACCGGGCACGAACAGAGCATATCCGTCGACCCGGCCTATCCCTTCCCCCTCCGCGCCCAACGCGTCAATTTCTAAAACAATATCATCATTGCGCTCGACTGGCGGACGTTTTTGCTGCATAGGATGCTCCTTGGTATTTAAAATTAGAATTTGGTTAAGAGATCGTTCATCTCGTAGAGTTCGGAATTAAAGCGGTCCACCTTTTCCACCGCTTCCTGCAACGGAACCTCTATGATCCTGTTATCCCGAATACCGATGGCGAGGCCGCCCCTGCCCTCGTTCAAAAGATCCACGGCCCTTACGCCCAGGCGGGTGGCGAGTATCCGGTCAAACGCGGAAGGATCTCCGCCGCGCTGGATATAGCTTAGTACCACGGCCTTGATTTCCACATCCGAATGCTCGCGCACGTAGTTTGCAAAATCCTCCGCGTGGCCCGCGCCTTCGGCAATGATCACCATACTGGTGAGCCTGCCCCTGAGCTTGTTGTCCATCAGCCGCCTTGTGGCGTCCTCCCATGAGTATTCCCGTTCGGGCAGCATCGTAATATCCGCGGGCCCGGCGATGCCCGCCCAAAGCGCGATATCCCCACAGTTTCGACCCATAACCTCCACCACGCCCACGCGGTCATGCGCGCGCATGGTGTCCCGGATCTTGCTGATTTCGTGGATCACGTTGTTGACCGCGGTATCAAAGCCGATGGTATAATCCGTATACCCCATATCGTTGTCGATGGTGCCCGGAAGCCCGATTGTCGCAATGCCCGCGTTGCTAAGCGCAAGCGCGCCCCTGTAGCTGCCGTCCCCGCCGACGACTACAACACCATCTATGCTGTATGCCTTTAAGACCTTGATGGCCTGCGCCTGCCCTTCCGGGGTTTTAAACTGCTCACTGCGGGCCGTACGCAATATGGTGCCGCCTTTTTCAAGGATATTGTGGACGTCGTCATACTGGAGCTGCTGGAGTCTCCCTTCCATCAACCCCTGATAGCCATGGTAAATCCCCATGACGGTCATCCCCTTATCCAATCCTGCCTTTAACACGGCGCGGATTGCCGCATTCATGCCCGGGGTATCTCCTCCGCTGGTCAAAACGCCGATCCGTTTCATGCGCATACATCCCTTTCTAAAATTGCAATATTATATCTTAAGAATAAAGCCGTTCCCTTGCCCGGTCACGCTGAGGCTCCGGGCTTTTTACGGCGATTTTTACATTTTGCGCGCCAATGAGTCCCTGTATTTTTCCAAGGAATTCGCCTGTCAGGTTGACGGCGTATTCCCTGGGCAGGCGCTTCCCACAGTTGCCCGCCTCACACAGCACCACAGGAACGTTGCCGGGATAGCGGGCTAAAAGCTCCACTGTTTGCGCATAAAGCTCCTTTGTGAGCTGCTCATACCTTAAGTACAGCGTGGGTACGATTTCCTCAAGGGGGACCATTTCATCCACGAGGATGCTGTTCTTCTGGTTTTCCCGCATATTGAGCTTGCCTGTCACCATGACAGCACGGGCGGGATAAAACACATTCGCCACCTGGGTCAGCGTACGGGGGAACAACACAAGCTCCACCGTACCCGTTATGCCTTCGAGTACCGCGTATCCCATCAGGCTGTTGCCCGCACGGGTGGGCTTGCGCTCCACTTGGGATAATAGCCCGCCGGTCCGTACGCGGTCGTTATCACGCGGACCTTGTGAACCGTCCGCCTCTTGTAAATCCAGCACGCTATACTCCATTGCGGAGAGCACGCTTTCATAATCGTCAAGCGGATGGCCGCTGATGTAGACGCCGATCGCTTCGCGCTCTTTATCCAGTATGGTCTGGTGGGAGAGCTCCGGGATATCGGGAAATTGGATGGCGACGCTTTGGAGCGCAGGGGTTCCGCCGCCCAGGTCAAACAGCGAAATTTGGCCCTGATCGCGCATCTTCTTTGTTTGCGCGGCGCTATCTAAAGCCCGCTCATATACGCTGATCAACTGTGCACGCTTTACATTCATGCCATCAAAGCCGCCCGCGTAGATAAGGCCTTCCAATGCGCGTTTATTTAACCCTTCCGAGCGATCCACAAAATCAAAGAAATCCCGGAACAACCCCGCGCGCTCGCGCTCGCGCACCATTTGCTGCATGGCGCTCTCGCCCACGTTGCGTACGGCACAAAGTCCGAAGCGGATAGCGCCGTTTTCCACCGAAAAGCGTGCGCGGCTCTTGTTGACGTCGGGCGGCAGGACTTTAATACCCATCCTGCGGGCACTGTAGACGTATTTTGCGACGTCGTCCGCACTGCCAATAAAACTGTTCAACAGCGCCGCCATAAACTCCGTTTTATAATATAGCTTCAAAAAGGCTGTGCGGTAGGCGACCACGGCGTAGCAGGCCGCGTGTGATTTGTTAAAGGCGTAGGAAGCAAAATCCATCATTTCATCGAATATCTTGTTGGCCGCCTCGGCTGGGACGCCATTTTTTACCGCGCCCGCAATGCCTTCCTCCTCGCTACCGTATATAAAATTCGCACGCTCTTTCGCCATGACGTCGTGTTTTTTCTTGCTCATGGCGCGGCGCACCAGATCGCTCCTGCCCAAGGAATAGCCGCCCAAATCCCGCACGATCTGCATGACCTGCTCCTGGTATACCATGCAGCCGTATGTATTCTGCAAAATAGGCCTGAGATTTTCTGTGACATAGGTGACGGGAACGGTGCCATGCTTTGCACCCACATAGCGCGGAATCTGCGCCATGGGGCCGGGGCGGAACAACGAAATCCCCGCGATGATATCCTCAAAGCTGTCGGGCTTTAATTGCATCATAAACTGGCGCATGCCAGCACTTTCCAACTGGAACACGCCATCGGTATCGCCGCTTGCGATCATCCCATATACCTTGGGGTCGTCGTACGCCATGCCGTCAAGCTCGGGTACTTCCTTGCCGTTTTGGCGGATAAAATCGAGCGTATCGCGGATGACGGTGAGTGTCCTTAACCCCAAAAAGTCCATCTTCAAAAGGCCCAGTTCTTCGAGCGTACCCATCGGAAATTGGGTGGTAACGGATTCGTCGTTCTTTTGAAGCGGAACGACTTCCATGACCGGATTTTTTGAGATCACGACGCCTGCAGCGTGCGTGGAAGCATGGCGAGGCTGGCCTTCAAGCCTTCGGGAAAGGTCGATGAGGTTCTTAACTTCGGCTTCATTGTCGTACGCCGCGCGAAGCTCGGGAGACATTGTTAGCGCGCGCTCAAGCGTCATGTTGAGTTCATAGGGCACCATTTTGGCGACCTTATCGACATCCCCGTAGGGCATGTGCAGCGCGCGGCCCACATCGCGCACAGCAGCCCTAGCTGCCATGGTACCGAACGTGATGATCTGGGCCACATGGTCCGCGCCATATTTGCCCAGAACGTAATCGATGACCTCCTGCCGCCGCTCATAGCAGAAATCCACGTCGAAATCCGGCATGGAGATACGCTCCGGGTTTAAGAAACGCTCAAACAGCAGGCCATACTTCAACGGGTCAACGTCCGTAATATTGAGGCAGTAGGCGGCAAGGCTGCCCGCGCCGCTGCCGCGGCCCGGTCCTACGATAATGCCGTTTCGCTTGGCGAAGTCTATAAAATCCCAAACAATTAGAAAGTAATCCACAAAGCCCATGCGCTCAATAACGCCAAGCTCGTATTCGAGCCTCTCCCGCTCCACTGACCCGGCATTGGACATTTTCTTCTTCAAACCATCGTCGCATAGCTTTCGCAAAAACGCGGCATTTTCCATGCCATCCGGCGCGCTAAAGCCGGGCAGGTGCTTTTCCCCGAACGCGATGGTAAGCGCGCACTTGTCCGCAATTTCCTGGGTGGTGGGAAATGCCTCGGGGTACTGCCCCAAGGCGGCGCGCATTTCCTGCTCGCTCTTTAAATAAAACTCGTCGGCATGCATGCGCATGCGGTTGGGTTCATCCACGAACGTATTGGTCTGTACGCACAACAGCACGTCCTGTACCTGTGCGTCCTCTTTGTTGACGTAATGAACGTCGTTGGTGGCCACAAGCTTTGCGCCGATCTCGTTGGCAATCTTTATAAGCCCCGGCAACACCTCTTTTTGTTCGGGAATGCCGTGATCCTGCAATTCAATATAAAAATCTTCGCCGAACATGCCTTTTAGGCGCGCGGCCAGTTCCTTTGCGCCATTGTAATTGCCCTGCAGCAACCGCTGGGGAATATCTCCCGCAAGGCATGCGGAGAGACAGACCAACCCTTCAGAATACCGGGAAAGCAGATCATAATCGATGCGGGGTTTATAGTAGAAGCCGTTTAAGAACGCCTCAGATGAAAGGCGCATGAGGTTTTTGTAGCCGGTCTGGTTTTTACACAGCAATATCAGGTGGGCGTATTCCCTGTCCTTCGGGCCTTCCCGATCGATCATGGAACGAGGAGCGACATACGCCTCCATGCCGATGATTGGTTTGATACCTTCCTTTTTGCAGGCCTTATAAAAATCGACTACGCCGTACATCACGCCGTGATCGGTAATAGCAAGAGCCTCCATACCGTGCTTTTTCGCGCATGCAACAAGCTCCCCGATGCGCGCCGCTCCGTCGAGGAGGCTATACTGCGTATGTACATGCAGATGGGTAAAGGCCACCGTTAAAACCTAATCCTTCTATCCTTTGCGGGTAAGTTCTACCATCGCGCTCATGGCGACATCTTCATCCGGCCCGTTGACAAACAGATGAATGGTATCCCCCTGCCCTACACCAAGGGACAGAACACCCATAATGGATTTCGCGTTGACCTTTTTGTTGCCTTTTTCAATGAGCATCTGGGAGGTAAAGCCGCTTGCAATCTGTACAAACTGGGCCGCAGGGCGCGCGCGGAGCCCTTCCTGATTCTGAATGGTCAGCACCTTATGTATCATCACGCCGCCTCCTTTTAATGTATCAATACCCGCTTGTAGGGCAGATCAACGCAGGTTCTCCGCAATCTGCAACAGTCTTTGCAGACGGTGGTTCATGCCGGATTTTCCAATACCCGCAAGGTCTGCAAGTTCCTGCAAACTTGCGTCCGGGTTGTGCAGCCGCAATTCAGCCGTTTCCCTCAGAGCGGGAGTCAACCGCTTGTGGCTTTTATGCCGCAAGATCCGCTCTATGGCTTCAAGCTGTTCCCCCGCTGCGTTCACGGTCTTACCGATATTGGCGGTCTCGCAGTTGCTCATGCGGTTGATATAATTGCGCAATTCCTTTTCCGCCCGCGTATCCTCAAAAGAAAGCGTGGCGGTGGAAGCGCCGAGCAACGCAAGAAACGAGGCGATACGATCGCCCTCTTTTAAGTATACCACAGTTCGTTCCTTGCGGCGAACCGTTTTCGCCTCCAGACCCAAGTCAAGAAGTAAGCCGCAGAGCGCCTGCGCCAACTCCTCGTTGCGGCAGACGATCTCCAGATGATAGGCGCGCTTGGGATTTGAACAAGAGCCCGCGCCCATAAACGCGCCGCGCAAAAAGGATTTTTGCAGGTCCTCGGTTTTTAAAACGGTGAGCGGGAGTTCCTGTATCAGATCAACCCCTGCCTCCGTTCTTCGGAAGAGGCCCGCATCTGCAAGCAGCGCCTCGCAGCCTTCTCCGGTGAGCGTCACTACGGTGAGCGTCAGGCGGCGCTCTGTATCCCTAAGAGAAATCGTCGCATCCACTTCATAGAGGGAAGTTGCCAAGGCCGCGATATGCCGCCCGACCTCATGCGTCTCTGACACATATTCGACGCCAAGCGCCCGGCCCAGTTTTAATGTGCCTGCCGCATGCGTGAGCCCGTAAAGCTGTGCGCGCTTGAGCGCCTCCGACCGAAGGCGGATACGCGCCAGCTCCTGCTTCACGCCCCTGGAAAAGGACATGGACTACACTCCCCCATCGTTTTCTGATAGCACGCGGCGGCGAAGCTGGCCGCATGCGCCCTCGATATCCGTACCCATCTCCCGCCGCACGGTGGCGGAAATATGACGTTCATTTAGCCAGGCCGCAAACAGCATTGCCTGCTTTCGCGTCGCCCCTTTTAAGTCCCGCTCCGGCACGGGGTTGAGGGGAATAAGGTTGACATGGCAGTTGATGCCCTTTAGGCGATGGGCAAGGGCATCGGCGTCCTCCTTGGACGCATTTACACCGTCAATCAACGCGTATTCAAATATCACGCGCCTGCCGGTTTCCTCCGCATACGCCTTGGCCGCGCTTAATACCGCATCAATGGGGTATGTCCTGTTGATGGGCATGATCGCGCTTCTTTGTTCGTCCGAATGTGCGTGTAAGGATACGCACAGCGTCACATGCGGGGCTTCAGACGCAAGCCGTTTCATGTTGGGCACGAGCCCACAGGTGGAAAGAGAAATATTGCGTGCGCTTACTCCCAAGCCCTCCGGCGATACGGCCCGGTGCAAAAATGCAACCACGTTATCATAATTATCGAGCGGTTCGCCGCTGCCCATAAGTACAATATTAGTAACAGCCCGGCCGCTCTGCGTTTTCGGTTCATCCCGCTCGATGGCGGTGACCTGGGAGATCATCTCCCCCGCCGTCAAATTTCGTACGCGGCCATCAAGAGTCGAAGCGCAGAACGCACAGTTCATCCGGCACCCGACCTGTGTAGAAAGGCATAGCGTATTGCCGTGGTGGTAGCGCATCAATACGCCTTCCACCAAATTCCCATCCTCGAGCGCGAACAGATATTTGACCGTACCGTCCTGCGTGGAGGCATATTTCGCGTGGATGGACGCCCCGCCAAATGGGATCTTCGTAAGCTCCTCGCGTAAGCTCTTGGGCAGGTTTGTCATTTCTTCCGGCCGCATGCCGCGCATGAGCCATTCATTCACCTGCTTAAAGCGAAAAGCGGGCTGCCCCAAGCTTTTGAGCAGCTCGTTTAATTCCTCCAAGGTGTAATCCATCAAACGCTTCATGTTTCCTCTTATAAACGCCCCAGCCGCGCGATAAAAAAGCCTTCCGTATGGTGTCTATGCGGCAAAAGTTGCACCATGCCGCTTTCTAAGTCTCCTAAAGCGGCGGGCAGGTACGGCGCCAACGAATCCAAGCAAAATTCTTTGTGCCGCGCGAGGAACTCGCTGATCTGCTCCTCGTTTTCCCGCTCCGAAATCGTACAGCTTGCGTAAACCAAAGTACCGCCGGGTTTGACATACTGCGCGCAGGCTTCTAATATGCGGCGCTGCGTTGTAACAAGCGCGTCCACTGCTTCCGGCGTTTTTGAGTAGCGTACGTCGGGCTTACTATGCGCCACCCCAAGGCCGGAGCAGGGCACATCCAGAAGCACTACGTCAAACGCTTCGTGTAATGCCTCTACATACTCCGCCGCGTCCTGTACGCTGGTTTGCACAGGAACATACAGCCGCGCGAATGTTTTGTCCATCAATTCCTTGCGGTGCGGGTGCAATTCCCATGCGGTAAGCTCCGCTTTTGGTTCGAGCGCATAGAGATATGCACTTTTGCCGCCGGGGGCGGCACAGGCGTCGAGTACCCGCATGTTAGGCCGTAGTCCACACGTAAGACAGACAAGCATGGCGCTTTCACTCTGCACGGCATAGCTGCCGTTTAGAAACAGCGGGTCGCTTGCCACATCAAACCCCTGCTCAAGTTTGAAGCAATCCGGCACAAGCGCGCCACGCGAAAACCCAATGCGTCTGTCTTTGAGCACCTCACCTAGCTCATCCACCGTAAATGGAGGGTGCGCGCGCAATGTCATGGGCTGTGGCTGCTCCTGCAGCATCGCTTCCGTTTCTGCCTCGCCAAAGCGGGAAATCCACTCGGTGACCAGCCATTTCGGCCAGCTGTATTGGAGGCTTAAGCGTGCAGCAGATTCTTGGGGAAGAGGCGGCAAAGCGTTAATTCCCCTTGAAAGTGCACGCAGCACGCCGTTGATATACCCCGCCATTGCGGCTTTGCCGACTTCTTTGGCAAGCTTGACACTTTCATTGACGGCGGCGGAAGGCGGAACCCGCATAAACAAAAGCTGGCATGCCCCCATTCGCAGGATACCCCGGATGACGGGTTTTTGCGTCCCCTTGGTCATATACGAAAGCATATAATCGAGGTAGAGCAGATGGTCGAGCGTTTCATACACCGCGGCGGACACCCACTTGGCGTCTGAAGAACTCAACCCTTGCTGCGCTTCCTTTAACCGCAGGTTTGCGTATGCGCCTCTGTCCGTAATATCCATCAGCGCTTCAAGCGCAATCCTTCGTATGCTCATACGAGCTTTTGGCCCGCAAGGGGCTTTCCGCGCAGATACGCCTTCGCTTCCATGCGCTTGCCACCCGCAGC
>JAEZIE010000308.1 GCA_023416175.1 Bacillota bacterium | reverse complement strand
TTGGAAGTTCCTGCTGCCTTGCGCTCAAACACGGTTTTGCGGCGGAGCACCTGATGGATGACGGCGTTTCCGCTAGCTTGATCCATCCGGTCAATCATCACCCAGTCTCCAACAGCGGGGAAATCAGCGTTTGAGGCAGCCTGATGGGCAAGTTTGCCCGACACCGCAGCCTGTATCTCCCCGTCTTCACAAACGAGCTTATAGAGCTCGCGGTGCTGTTCCAATACCCTCGCTGGAAACAACCCTTCGTATAGCGTTGCCTCCTGTTCAAAGCGAGGGGAAAAGCCGTATTTCTTTAAATTTTCAAAGTTCATTGTATCCTCCAAAATTGTTCAGTCGCGCTTTTTGGAGGGTAAAAGAGGATTATGAATTTTCTTTTCCCTCCCCGGTCGGGACAATATCCACAATCTTTGTTAACATCATCATTCATCGCTCCTCTCTAACTTGGGGGGTAATACCCAAGTAATTGTGCATTTTGGGGTCCAAGAGACATCATACAGCATTCTGGCATGAAATGGAAGATGTTCGTTGTGGTTTAGAATGGAATAAAAAAAACAATTGATAATGAAAAACGCAGCTATATAATAATAGTCTGTATGAATGTTGGGGGGATTGCGATGAAGACCAATAGCGATATACACGTGAAGCTTTTAAAGAGTATTCTGTGGGTGTACATTGTAATGTGCTTTGTGATCGCCGGATTGAACTACGGCTATGTAAAACGCGCGCCGGAGCCTGTTGCCCATGCTATTACATGGGTCTGGCTGATCTATGAAAACTGGGTGAAGACAGCGTTCATTATACTTGGCAGCATACTAACCATTAAAATCATACGGACCTCCAAGCGATCCACGATGCGAAAAAGAAACCTCGTTGGGTTTGTTATTGCCGCGTTGCTCATGCACATTGCTGTACCTTTTGTTGCGAACAATTTTGAGTTATATTTTTATACCATGCCTTTTCCATGGACCACGACGCCGTTGCGGCTGTTGGACCACAGTACGTCCTTTTATCAGAACAACTTTGTTGCCTGGGGTGCAGGCGGTATCATGGCGGCGTTGATCGTCTATGTCTGCGTTTGTGTGGTTGTTTTCGTCGCTACGCTATTATTTGGGCGGAGATTCCAATGCTCCACCATTTGCCTGTTCAACGGGTTTGCAGCCGAGGTTTTTGACCCCGCAATACCCTTAATCGGGAAGCGGCGCCATCCAAAGCCGGGTACTGTGAAAGCGTTGTATGTACTCAGGTGGATATTTCTTTTCGTCGCGGTGCTGTTTTTCTTGTATTGGAGCCTGCATCTAATGGGCGTTCCAGTACCAATCAATACGGAAGCGATTGCAAAGGCGGAATCCTACAAATATCTTGCCGGGGAGTTGTTAGCTGCAATCTTTTTCTGGATTGCGTTTATGGGCAGAGGATACTGTGCCTATTGCCCGCTGGGGACGGTACTGGGGCTGGTTGCAAAGCTAGGCGATCAAAAAATAACGACAGCTCACACCCGATGCACAGCGTGCAGCAGATGCAACGCTGTCTGTCCCATGTCCATTGATATCAAGACAAATGCCGTAAAGGGCACTGACGTGAAGGATATCCGCTGCGTGGGCTGCGGCCATTGTGTGGATGCTTGCCCAACGGAAAATTTGAACTATTCTACACGCTTCCTTACTAAGATCAAGGAGAGTAAGGTGCTCAATAGCAGGGAAGAAGAGTGTCCCAGGCTGCCGCTGGAATAATGGGCGGATTATCTCTTAAGAGGCGCTGACTATTACCGAATCTCAACAGATATTGATGAAACAAGAAGCTCCTGCTGCATCATGCAACAGGAGCTTCTCCCCAGATATCCACGAATTGGATTGTTAAGGCAGGATATTACCCGCCGCAAGATAGATCTGGTACCATTCCTCGCGGGTTAGCCTGATATCCGCCGCCTTTATGCAATCCAGCAGCCGTTTCATATTCATTGTGCCCGTGACCGGCTGCATCTGTGCCGGGTGGCGAAGCAGCCAGGCCATGGCGATGGTGGTGTTGCTCACCCCATACTTCTCTGCGATTTCGTTGATCTTTGCGTTGAGTGCCGGGAATTTTTCGCTTCCCAGGAATACCCCTTCAAAGAAGCCGTACTGGAATGGCGACCACGGCTGTATGGTAATGGAGTTCAGCCTGCAGTAATCCAGCACGCCGCCATCGCGATTGGTCGCAGCATCGTCTGCCATGTTGACATGGATACCCTGCGAGATCATGTTGGCATTCGTAATGCTCAGCTGCAGCTGGTTGGCCACGATCGGGTGTTTGATCGATTTTTGCAGCAGCTTCATCTGCATGGGGTTCTGGTTGGAAACGCCGAAGTTCCGGACCTTGCCGCTTTTATCCAGTTCGTCAAACGCCTCAGCCACTTCCTCAGGTTCAACGAGCGCGTCGGGACGGTGCAGCAGCAACACATCCAGGTATTCAGTCTTCAGGCGCTTGAGGATTCCGTCCACCGATGCAAGAATATGCTCCTTAGAAAAATCAAACATGCGGCCCTTTACAATCCCGCACTTGGACTGGAGAATCATGCTTTCACGCACGCCCGCATTCATTTGGATTGCGTTCCCGAACAGCTCTTCACAAGCGCCGTCGCCATATATATCCGCGTGATCAAAAAAGTTGGCGCCATTATCCATAGCGGAGCGGATAAAACGCTCCGCTTCGCTTTGCTCCAATTTATTGATGCGCATACAGCCGACCGCAATAACCGGTACCGTTAAATCCGATTGCCCCAGCCTCATGGTTCTCATGTTTCGTTCTCCTTTGATGATAAGCTTACTTTGCCAGCTTGTAGATGGCCAGCACGTCCTGCCAATACAGCTTTTTGAGGCCGCCGATGGAGTGTTCATTGCCGAATGCAGCGCCGGTGGATTTCTTTGCCATCAGTTCGAGCTTGCTTTCATCAATGCCCAGTTCCTGTAATGTGCCGGGGAGGCCCATCTTCTTCAAGAACTCCCTCAGACGTGCAATTCCTTCCAGTACGATAGCGTCGGGGTCGCGGTAACTGCCGTCTACCCCCATGACGTTCACGGCGAACTGCACGAACATATTGATGTTATCCTTGTAGACGTACTGCATCCACGCAGGGGTAAGTACGGCAAGGCCTGCGCCGTGGGCCACATCGTAAATCGCGCTCAGCTCATGCTCCATATTGTGGCATGCCCAATCCTGCTCACGCCCCATGCCCACCAAGCCGTTGTGGGCCAACGTTCCGGCAAAGCCAACTTCGGCCCAGGCGTCGTAATTCTGCGGGTCTTGGCTTAGGATCAGCGCGTTTTTCATGATGGTTTTGAGCAGCGCCTCGCACAAACCATCGGTTACATCCGTGTGTGTAGTGTTGGTGAAATAGCGCTCCAAAATATGGCTCATCATATCCGTTACGCCGTTCCCAACTTGGTTCTTGGGCAGCGTAAAGAACAGTTCCGGATTCATGATGCTTAACAGCGGTCTGAGGTGCTGGCTGGCGTAGCCGTACTTCAATTGTTTTTCTTCGTTGGTGATGACGGTATGCTCGCTCGTTTCGCTGCCCGCCGCAGGAATGGTAAGAATGGTTACAACGGGAAGCGCCTTTTCAATTGCAAGTCCCTGCTCATAGACATCCCACACGTCGCCTTCAAAGTACACGCCAGCGGCAATCGCTTTGGCAGAGTCAATTGCGCTGCCGCCGCCCACGGCGAGTATGAGGTCCACGTTTTCTTTCTTGCACAACGCAATGCCGGTATGCGCCATAGAAAGGCGGGGGTTAGGCACCACGCCGCCAAGCTCCACAAACTCTATGCCGTTTTCCTTTAAAGAAGCAACAACCGTATCATACAGGCCGCTCTTCTTAATGCTGCTTCCGCCGTAATGCAGCAAAATCTTCTTTGCGTAAGGCTTTAATAGGGCACCGATTTCCTTCTGCGTATCCTTTCCAAAAATGAGACGCGTGGAAGCATTGTAATCAAAGTTTAGCATGAAGTGTCCTCGCTTTCTTTTTATGGGTTTGACAAATTTAATATTGTGCGGTTTTATTAAATCATAAACCTTAACGTGAACTTTAAGTCAATACCAGTATTCAAAGTTTTGGAGGGTAAAAAATATGGGTTATACGGTTAGTCAGGTCGCGGAAAAAACAAATCTGGCCGCACACGTTCTGCGCTACTATGAAAAAGAAGGCCTTCTGCCGCAGGTTGGCCGGAGCAAAAGCGGTATCCGCTATTATTCGGAAGATGATCTGGAATGGCTGGGGTTGATTTGCTGCCTCAAAAATACCGGCATGTCCATCAAACAAATCAAAGAGTTTGTGGACCTGAGCATAGAGGGGGACACCACACTTAAGCGTCGCTGCGAGATGCTGCAGGAACATAAAAAGAACGTCGAAACACAGATACAGGATATGTATCGGCATCTAAAAAAGGTCACCCACAAAATTGAGCACTTCACAGCGCGGTACGAAAGATACATTGCGAATGGCGCCACTTCCGAGCCGGACGTTTTTTTTAGCTGCGAGGAGGAGTAACATTTCAAGTGTTGCGGTATCATGAAGGGAGATTAGAAAGTGCCTGAAAGCGGATTTTTAACAAGAAGAAAAGCCCGCTGATCGTCTGCAGGACTTATCAACAGTAAAAAAACCGGGCTAGTTCCCGGTTTTTACTCCCTTCTTTGCCTGATACATGCGCTGGTCGGCCAGCGAGATCAACGCTTCCGCCGTTAATTGCTCGTGGTGCATGGTATAGAGGCCATACGATACGGAACCGGTAATCTCTTCGTTGCGGGGCAATTCGATTTCAAGTATCTTGGAACGAATCCGCGACAAAACCTTTTCAGCTTCCTCGTATGAAGTGTTATTCAGGCAAACAAGAAACTCATCGCCGCCATACCGCGCAACCCAATCCGCCCCGGCCCGGATGCAGCTGGTCATAACGGCCGCTATGGAAGCAAGGATTGTATCCCCTGTCGTATGCCCATAAACATCGTTGATCCTTTTTAAATTATCCACATCCACAAACGCTAAACTCAGCGGAAGATTGGAACATGTTGTCTTGATGATGTCAACGGGCAACCTCTCGTCGACGTAACGCCTATTATATAGGCCCGTCAGTTCGTCCTTTGTGATCAGATTGTTCAGCTCAATGACAACATCCTTCATCATGCGCCCCTGCGGATAAGCGCCCTCTCCAAAGAGCATGGTTTCCGTTGCGTTTTTTAAAAGCTCCAATACAACGGGGCTCTGAACGTTTTCAATCGGAATTGCGGTCACCATCATAATAACGTCGGCGCTCTGCTCCAGCTTCATGTAGCACTGGCGATTGGAATGGGCTCTGATAGAAATGCAGTTGTCGCAAATTTTCCCTGCTTCCCAGTAGTTAAAACAGACCTCGTCGGTGTAGAACCGTTCGCTGCCGCGGTATTCCAGTACGATTTTTTCCACCGGATCCACCAGTCTTACGGCGTCATACATGCTTTTGAAGAAATCCAAATGGCTTTTGAGCTCATCCAGGGTTAAGGAATGAATCATAAAGTATCCTTTAATACAGGTATTTGGAAATATCATACACGGACGCTGGATACTTGTCAAAACAGGATTGGAATGACAGGGGAAGATAGCCTGTTTTAAGGATCAATCGTGTTCAGGAGACTCAAAAAAGTGGCATATGCCACTTTTTTGAGTTTTTAGTCCTTTGGTATCTCCATTCCAAAGAGTTCTTTATAAGACTCGCGCTCCTCATCTGTCTTGGGCAGAGAAGGAATCAGGCCGGTACACTCATGAGAAGAAGCGGCCTTTGAAATATCCGGATACCAATCGCGCTCATCCATCGCCATCACCTCCGGATTTAGTCTTTGAGTTTACACGGGCAATCATACAATGAATAAGATTAGCCATTACCCGTATGGATGTAAATTTTAAAAAAATCAATCAAAGAGAGAGCGTCAGGCAACAGGGTAAATAAACCCTCCCAATATTCCCGTTCCGATCATCACAAGTATGGGGTCTACTTTCCATTTTTGCAGCACAAACAGCGCTGCAGCAAACAGTCCGATGGAAATAGGACGCAGGTTTTGTAGGTCAAACGAAAGCAGAGAGCCATTCCAGAACGTAAGCGCTATGATCGTGAGGCCTGCGGATGCAATCAGGCCCGCGACCGCCGGGCGCAGACCGGAGAATATACCCTGTATGGTTTTCAGGCTGCGATATTTATAATAAAAATATGCAAGAACCAGCACGATCACACAGGAGGGAAGGATGCAGCCTAAAGTCGCAATCACAGCCCCCGAGACCCCGCCTAGGCGCGTACCCACAAACGTGGCAGCGTTGAGCGCAATTGGTCCCGGCGTCATCTGTGAAATGGTAATCACATCCGTAAATTCGGCCATGGTAAGCCAGGTATGCAGTTCTACAACCTGATGCTGAATCAGCGGTAAAGCGGCGTATCCGCCGCCTATTGTGAACAACCCCACCTGGAAGAAACTTATAAACAACTCCAAATAGATCATACTTCTTTACCATCGGCCTCTTTTTTACGTCGGTTCTGCCAGAGGCTATCCAGTACTCCTACTGCGCCGCATAACAATATGATGACGATGATATTCACCTCAAATATAGCGGAAACCACGAAAACCCCAAACATCACACAAATGGATAGCCATCGCTTTTGCTTGAAAATTTCCGTCGCCATACCGATGACGGCGCTTGCAATCACAGCAGCTACGCCCGCCTGCATGCCAAGGAGAACATGGCTGACAGTTGCGTTATCCCGAAAGGCGGTATAGCCGACGCTGATGACGGATATGACGATGAGGGGGGGCAACACAGTACCGAGTATGGCAGTGAGTGCCCCTGCAAGCTTAGAGAGCCGGTATCCGATCAGGATGGAGGCGTTTACCGCCATGGAACCGGGCGTACATTGCGCAATCGCAACCAAGTCTAATATTTCCGCTTCTTCGATCCAGTGAAGCTTCTCCACAAATTTCTTTCTCATCAGGGGTACGATGACATACCCGCCGCCAAAAGTAAATGCGCTAAGGCTGAATGTTGCAGCGAAAAGTTTCAAGTAAAAGCCGATCTCTTTCTTCATATACCACCACATGAGTTGCCATAAGTATACGCCAAATGAATCATCACATTGGGCCACAAAACTATAGGAGTATTTTGGCGTTAACCTACCTGAATAATACTCTCAAACGACTATCTATCGCATCGGATAGAACCCGTGATTTTCGATGAGCGGGCATGAACGGATGGCGGTTGCTGCATCCGGGGCCGCTGACATCATAGCGCGCGCAGCCGGATGACCTCGGGATTGTCCATATACTCGTCAAAGCTTTCGCGGCGGTCAATAAGCGTTTCGGGTAGAATCTCGATGATACGGTTTGCGACCGTCTGTGCAATTTGATGATCGTGCGTAGCAAACAGCATCACGCCGTTAAACTCCATCATACCTTCGTTGAGCGCGGTGATTGCTTCAAGATCCATATGATTGGTCGGCTCATTCATGATCAACACGTTTGCGCCGGAAAGCATCATTTTTGCGAACATGCAGCGTCCCTTTTCGCCGCCCGATAGTACTTGAACCTGCTTAAGTGCCT
>JAEZIE010000045.1 GCA_023416175.1 Bacillota bacterium | reverse complement strand
GTCCAGTATTTGATTGGACCACTGCTTTCTTACCACGTCAAAGGCCATGGTCCGGGCCGCAAGCGAATAGCTGGTGTGCGGCTTCGCGCCCAGTTTTGCAAGCGCAAACCCGTCAAAGGGCAAAAATACACGCGCATTCCGGTACGCTTCCGGCTTATGCCGCTTGAGCCACATCAGCTTGGGCAGCGAATACATTTTGCTGGGGGAGACCCCGGCAATCTGCATATACGAGTCCGCTTCCATACCCTTTAAAAGTTCGCCTATCTCCTCGTCTCCGCGCGGGTCGGTATACAGGATGCCGTCACTCAATACGTTCAGGCGGTCGTCCACCAACGTCACCGCTTCCCCGAACGAGGAAACGCTCAAAGCAACCACCGGCTCGCCTTTGTGCTGCGCAGCACAGGCCGAAATCACATCCAGCGTGCACCGCCATACCTCGTTTGAGTCGACCTCCTGCCATTGCGGCACTTCACATTTTTTTGCCCGATATTCGCGGTACGCCTGAGCGAGGATTGCGCCGGACTCTCCAACGATCGTCGCTTTACACCCGGTCGATCCAATATCTACGCCAATTACAGCCATCGTTTCTCCACCTTTTTTAAAAAACGGCCTACCGGCAGCTTCGTATGCCGGTAAGCCGCACACTGATTTTCTATTGATATTAGGATTTTTTCTTTGTGCGAAGGAAGCGGTCAAAGCCTACGGCCAGCACGAGCGTTCCGCCCTGTACGACCCACTGTACATATTCTTGCACGTTCAATTGGATCATACCGTTGCTCAGTACGCCCATCAGCAGCACGCCGATGACGACAAAGCCCAGCTTGCCTTCGCCGCCCGCGATGCTCACGCCGCCCAATACCGCGGATGTGATGGCATCCATTTCGTACTTTTCACCCGCCTTGGGCTGCCCGCTGTTGACGCGCGCCAGTAGCACGATACCCGCAAGCGCGGCTAGCATACCGCAAATCGCATAGACCATGTACTTGATGTTCTTGACGTTAACGCCGGAAAGCCGGGATGCCTCCTCGTTACCGCCTACGCCGTAAATGTAGCGCCCGTAGCGCGTCTTTTCCAGGAATATGATACCGATAATGAACACCACCGCCATAATGATCACGGGGATGGGGATGGGACCGAAATAACCCTTGCCGATTACGGTAATCGCCTGGTCAAACCCGAACACCGGAAGACCGCCCGTGATGATGTACGCAACGCCGCGGATCGCCGTCTGCATGGCGAGTGTGGTGATGAGCGGCGGGATATTAAACATGTTGATAAAAAAGCCGTTGATGAGTCCAACCAGAATACCAACCGCCAACGTAATGAGCACGGCAAGTACCGGAGGAACGTTGCTCAGCAACAGGTTTGCAGTCAGAACACAGGAAAGGCCGACGATGGAGCCTACCGAGAGATCAATACCGCCGGTTAAAAGCACCATGGTCATACCCACTGCAATGATGCCGTTGATGGCGACCTGCCTGAGGATATTAAATATGTTGGTGGATTTTAAAAACTGCGGCGCACGCAGGGCAAAGAACATGATCAGTGCAATGAGCACCAGGACGATCGCATACTGCGCAAGAAAGTTTTTCAGATTGAACTTCTTGTTTTCCATTGCTGTACCTCTGTTGAAAATTAATTGGAAGCGATATCGAGAATCTTTTCCTGCGAGAACTCGCTTTTACTAAGTTCGCCTTTGATGCTGCCGCCGCTCATAATCAAGATCCGGTCGGACATACCGATCAATTCCGGCATTTCGGACGAGATCATGATAATGCTGACCCCTTCTTTTGTGAGCTGCTGCATCAGCGCGTAGATTTCCTGCTTCGCGCCCACGTCAATGCCGCGCGTCGGTTCATCCAGGATCAACACTTGACAATTAACCGCCAGCCATTTTGCGATGACTACCTTCTGCTGATTGCCGCCGGACAGGTTTTTGACAAGCTGCTTGAAGGAGGGCGTCTTGATGAGAAGTTCCTTCTTCATTTTTTCCCAGACCTGCTTTTCGCGCATGGCGTTTAATAGCCCTACGGTGGAAATCCGGTCTAAGATGCTGTGGGTGATGTTTTCGCCAACGCCCATTTCCAAAATGAGTCCCTGCCCCTTGCGGTCCTCCGGCACCAGGCCGATTTTATGGGCGATGGCGTCCCGCGGAGATTTTAAATGCAGAGCTTTTCCGTTAAGCGTGACGGAGCCGGATAAAATGAGGTCCGCACCGAATATCGCCCGCGCAAGCTCGGTGCGCCCCGCGCCAACAAGGCCACCCAGGCCAAGTATTTCACCTTTTTTCAGTTCAAAGGAGATGTCCTTGATGGCGTGAGTGGTCAGATGCTCGGCCTTTAGCACGGTTTCCCCCATGCTTCCAGCGCCACCAGGGAAGTTTTCGCCAAGCTCGCGGCCAACCATGTCCGCGATCATGCGCTGGCGGGTGATGTTTTCGATTTCCGTGGTACGGATGTGTTTGCCGTCCCGCATAATGGTGACACGGTCGCAAATTTCAAATATCTCTTCCAGACGGT
>JAEZIE010000302.1 GCA_023416175.1 Bacillota bacterium | reverse complement strand
TGGCTTAATGGAACTATCATACACAGATAGGAGGGGAAAGTCCATGACAATTGCGGGATGCGAGTGTGGTTGCGGGCGTTTATTTGTTGGAGCAGGGAGCGATAGAGAGAAAAGCGCAGAAAGCGGTAATCCTAGGAATAGTATTTTAGAACCGCACTCATAAGCAGGCGCGGGTGCAGGCCTTTCTCGACATTCATAACTATAAAACTCTTTGGGTAGCTTTGTAGTTAATTTTTTAGATTGGGGGCAACACGGTGAGATGCCAGCAAACCCTACAATCATAATAGGTGTACTTATGCCATTCTTTATTGGAAATGATTTGGCATTCTATAAGATGGGTTTCAGCAATATCTTGAGGGCCAAACGTAATGCTAAACGTTTCAGAATTTTGAAATCTTTTAATTTTTGCCATCTCGTTTAACCAAATAATTTTATAAGAATCTCTTTCAAATGAAGGATCGATCTCGACAGTGATAGAATATGTGTCTCCACAATATAATGCTGTCGAAACTCTGTTGATAGTACCACCGAGGATATCTATTGGATTTTCAACACTATTTCCAAGAGAATCGCTAAAGCGAATAATCCTAGGAACATTCCACATTTTCTCGACCCCCTTATCTCTATAATATTTTTTTAAGCCTTCTATAAAGTCCTGTGAGTAACAGATGGCCTGCTGTGCTTGGTGAATTGAAATTGGGTTTGCATGTGATAATGCATTTCTGATTGGGAGCAGGCGCGACAAGAATTCCCTAACTTCAGCGCATCCTTGCGGATAAATATAGTCTAAAGCTTCTTTAAATAAGTCTCTATACCAATTCTGATTACATAGGAAGAAGATTATATTTTCTAGAAATAGTGCATCTACTTGACGTTTAAAGCGTTGCGGTTCTTTTGCTATCATCTGGTTCACATGATTTCGAAGTTCTTTCTTTATCAAAAAAGTTCCATCTTGATTCTGGAATTCAACATAGTTCTCACCATATTTCTCTGACATCTTTTGATGAATTAAATGTCTTGCCCACATTTCAAGTGATTCAATGTTTGCACGGCAATAAGAGCGCAACTCTTCAACGGAGAAATTATGATACAAAGCAACGTTGCCTCCTCACTCAAAAAAACTTAGACCGTAAAGTTTGAAATATTTCATACATCGATTTAGTCACCCAAAAAAAGATCGTAATATGTTTTATCAGCCGGACCTGCAAGTACCGACAGATGCTTAGCTAACTCTGGAATGTCTTTTTGTATTAAAGACGTCCAAAGCCTAGAATCATAATCCCACACACGCATAACATTATCGATATCAAATATGGCTAAAGTGCCTTTGGCACGAATTAATACGATTTGTTTTCTCATCATTATTGCGAGACCAAGCTCAAATAAGACATTTGGATTATGCTCAGTAAGGTCGGCCAGAATGATGTCTGCTTTACGAATCTGCTTGCCAATTGTCGCATGAATTACATCGCTGCCTTCTTTCTTAGCAGTTGTTGCTTTCATATTGACCATTTTTGCAGCAGGGATGATTAAATTACAAAATACTTCATTGAAAAAACCAATATCGTATTTCCCAGTTTTCTCTGTAAATGGCATGATAACAAACAAGCTCTTTTGGGGATCACTTTCCTCATGTCCGCTAGATTCCGGTTTTCTTGTCTGAGAAATATCCGATGCAGTAGGGATTGATGTCGCAGCAGCCCCTTTTTTTTCATTAACAGTCGGCTGGAAATGCTTTACGTAATTTACGTTTGCGCGATAGATACGTAAGAAATCGCTATGTAATTCCTCAGGAACACCAAACTTAGTTAGGAGGGCATTCTTAAAAAACATCTCGTTTTCAGGTTCCGAGCCGTTATAAAAGTCATAAACACTTTTAAATTGTTCAATGCTGTTAAAAGCACTAATTACGCTCTGGGCAATGACCTCGTTTGAAGTAGCATAAACTAAATTTTTCCCTAAATCAGTTAGTTCTATATTTGCTGTGTCTCTTGAACCTAGCGTAAATCCATAATCTCTAGATGCTGCAACAATATAAAAGAACTCATGTGTACCCTTAGAAAACCCAAGCGCTTTTGCTACTTGGTCTGTACTCCAAGGATTACCGCCATTATTCGATTTAATCAGTTCCGCAACTTTTCTGGCTTCCTCAATGGTATTACTTGGGAAGCGTTTCCTGAGTGATGGTTTTCTTTTAGACTTCTGTTTGTCTTGTGCAACCACTGCCGCAGTAACATCAGGCTCGGTAGAAAGATCAGTTTCCTCAACCATACTAATACCCCCAATGTTTTTCTTATATTACTATCATTATATATTGTTCCTACGAAATGACAAGAATCAGCATGGCGCATAATAAAAATACTTGACGAACTAAGCATGTTAAAAGCTTTAGACAGTAGATGAGGAGATCCGGATTTCGGCCATCGGCATCGCCTTGCTGGTGCTTTGCACTGCGCGCGGCGGCCTGGGCACGAAATCCCGGGGCAGCTTAAATCCCTTTAAGAATGCGGATGAGGGGATTTCTTTCGGGCTTAGCTTCGCTTGCTTGCGTTCCACGCTGCGCCGCTCGCCGCCCGAAAGCCGGCCGCTAAAATCGCTCCACTGGAGCAATTTTGCCGCGTTGCGGCCGCGGCTTCAAATCCCCTCGAATACGAGCCACGAAAAAAAGCCATCCGATGGATGGCTTTTCTTCGTGGTGCGGATGAGGGGATTTGAACCCCTAAGGTTTCCCCGACGGATTTTAAGTCCGTTGCGTATGCCGTTCCGCCACATCCGCATAACGGCGCAATGGATTGAGCGGTTCGAATCCGGTAAGCTCCACCAATTGCGCGTAAAATTATTGTACCATGCAGATGCATTTTGTCAATTCTATAGCTTGCGGGAGCGCAAGTTTATATCTTGCGATCGGCAGGCCCGTTATGACTTCCTGGTCTGCACCTCTTTATACAGCATATTGACAATCTCAATGCCGGTATAGTAGTGCTTAAGGATCTCGCGGTAGTTCTTGCCCTCCTGCGCCATGCCGTTCGCGCCCGATTGGCTCATCCCCACGCCATGGCCATAGCCGCGCGTATTGATGACAACCTCCCCATTGGTGAACTTTATGGTGAACCACGCGCTTTTTAATTCCAGTGCGCCGCGCAGCTCCCGTCCAGTCACCTCCACTTTGCCCAGGCGAACGCTTTCGACACGCCCGCTTTCAAAGCGTTTCTCGATCTCCACCTGGTCTTTCAGGGACGAAGCCTTCAGCCCCGCCTTGGGCCACTTTTTGTTAACGGCGGCGGCGAATTCTTTGAAGGTCATGCGTTCTTCGTCCTGCAAATGGTTGGAACCAATCTCGTTTTCGCTTTCCACCCCCCGCAAATATGGGCGCGCGGCGGCGAACACATTCTCGCTGTCCTCCGTCTGGCCGCCAGAGGCGGCGTGGTAGAGCGCCTCGATAAGCGTGCCATCGTATTCAAGCACCTCGCTGTACGTTTCTGCTATGGCGGTGCGGATCTTTTTCATATTTCGCTCATAGGCGGAGCCCCACTTTTTGCGGCAGTCCTCGTCGCTGTCATACGCCTGGCAGCAGGTGCTGTCGGTACACAACTGCCCGCCCTTCGTACAGCCGCCGTCCGTTATGCGCTTGTAGGTATAGGTGCGCGCGGCCACAGCCTGCGCTTTTAGCGCCTCCACATGAAAAGAGGCGGGCATTTCCGCCGCCACTACCCGTTCAAGATAGGTTTCCACCGGCATGGAAACGATTTTTTTTGTTTCTTTTATATAGATCTGAACGAGTTCCTTCCCACCCGGCTCCCCGTGCTCCTCCGTATCCGGCGGCGTGCAGGCATAAATGCACCCGCGCAGAAGCAAAATGAGCAGTATCACAAGCCCCGCTATTAAGAATACCCGTTTCCAGACGATATGCTTCACAGGCAGCACCCCCGCCCTACAGCCTATTGCTTGCGGGGCAGAATTATGCCCAAAGAGGTTATATGGCGGATTTTCATACAAAATACGCGCGTATCGCACGTTCATCCCCTTTGCGTGTCGAACATTGCATGATAAAATGGTGGGGGATTGCCGTTGCACGTAACAGTAGGGATAAATTGCCGCCGATCTTTTGCCGCCAATCAGGGTGGACAACGCAGAGTGGGGGCAAAAGGAAGACAAGAATTCCTAATGTTGGGTGAAGGGGTAATAAACCAGGGGGAGGCATCGCATGGATCTCAACGCATTGATGCGACGTATCCAGCAGGGCGACCGGGAAGCCTTTGCAACGCTGTATACGCGCTACAACAAAACGGTCTACCGGATTGCGCTCGAATCCACCCACAACAATGAGGAAGCCAAGCATGTGGTTGTGGCCGTGTTTCGGGAGATGTACCAAACCATCCGCAGTAAAGGCCCGTACCTGGGCGATCTGTACGGCTGGCTGGATGCGCTTACCGCCAAGCAGGTACGCCTGCGCCGGATGATGCGCGTAAATAGCAAAGTTGAAACTCTGGCAAATCCCCAGCCTGTATCTTCGGACAGGCCCCGCCGGTATACGGAGGAAGAGGCAGCAGCTCTTGAGGAACGCGCCATAAGGCGGCTTCAGAATATTCCGGAAAAAGAGGAACAAAAGCAGCGCAGCGCGTGGATTTCCATGGTGGCGCTCGGCGCTACGGCGGTGCTGCTCTTGTGGGTGCTTATTGGGCTTTTGGGCACGCTGAGTATACTCCCCCGCTGGGATCTTGGTTACGCGTGGTTTAACCAGACACTGTTTACCCTGTTCTAATCTTTCAAGCAGGAGGCAGGCATGGAGTTTTCTTCCCCGCATGCAACAAAGGTGTTCCTGCGGCTTGCACCCGAAAAACAGAAAAAGGTATTCGACGCTGCAGCCGCGGAGTTTGCGCAGCATGGGTTTGACAGCGCAAACACCAACGTGATTGCCCGGCGCGCTGGGGTGAGCGTCGGCTCCTTGTTTCAATATTTTTCCACCAAACAGGCGCTGATGTTGGCGCTGGTGGATTACGGCACGCAGACGCTGCTTGCGCCCGTGATCGAAACCATGCGGGAGCCGCGCGACGCAATCGCGCTTTTCCGCCACATGCTGCTGTGTGCGCGGGAATTTGCGCAGAACTTTCCCGATTACAACCGCGTCTACCTTGGCGTGACGGCGGCACTCCCCTCCCCCATGGCAACGCAGCTGGCGAGAAGAATTGAGGAGCGGACCATCGCCTCCTACCGCCGCGCCATCCGCAGGGGTGCGGAAGAAACCGGCGTCAAGGAAGGCTGCCTGGCGTTTATGATGGACGACCTTGTAATGTCCTTCCAGTTCTCCTTCGCCTCGGAATATTACCATGAACGGCTTATCGCCTATACGGGCATCGACCCGCTCACGGACGGGGACAGGCTGATTGAAGAGCT
>JAEZIE010000048.1 GCA_023416175.1 Bacillota bacterium | reverse complement strand
TTGCCAACCTGGAGCGCGGCATAAAGCGCAGCACCCGAAGAGATACCGCACAAAAGCCCCTCCCGCTTTGCAAGCTCCTGCCCCGCCGCAAACGCATCCTCCCCGCTCACGGGGAAAATTTCATCGTAGATACCGGCATTCAATACTTTGGGCACAAAGCCCGCGCCCAGGCCCTGCAGATTGTGCGGGCCGTTTTTCCCGCCGCTCAACACAGGCGAATCCTTGGGTTCCACCGCAACCACCTGCAAGTGCGGGATACGGCCTTTGAGATATTCCCCCGCACCTGTCACCGTGCCACCGGTGCCCACGCCCGCAACAAGGATATCCATCTCGCCGCCCGTCTGGCAATAGATCTCGGGTCCCGTTGTGCGCCGGTGTACGGAGGGGTTCACTACATTGTTAAACTGGCTGGGGATAAAGCTATTGGGGATTTCACTGGCAAGCTCGTTTGCCTTGTCAATTGCTCCCTGCATTCCCAAATCCCCTGGGGTCAACACCAGCTCCGCGCCGTAGGCCGCAAGCAGCGCCCGCCGCTCCAGGCTGCAGTTTTCCGGCATTGTAAGGATGACGCGGAAGCCTAATACCGCCGCCACTGCCGCAAGGCCGATACCGGTATTGCCGCTGGTGGGCTCGATGATGACGCTGCCTTCACGAATAAGGCCTTTTTCCGCTGCGTCCTGCAGCATGGCGTAAGCAATGCGGTCCTTCACGCTCCCAGCGGGATTAAAAAACTCAACCTTGCCCAATATCGCGGCATCCACGCGGTGCGCCTGCGCGATGCGGGTGAGCGCAACCAGCGGGGTATCGCCAATCAACTCCAATATGCTTTGCTTGATATCCGGCATACGCATCCCCCCTGAATGAAAAATGAGGCCGACGCAAATGACGCGGCGGCCGTTATGTCTTCCCAAAAGTAAAGCGCTCAGATGGAAAAATCCCACCCCATGTTCTGCGCTTGTTCATCCGCAAGATCTTGCAGGGTCTTACTCTCCAAATAATCGTTGATAACTTTAGAAAGGCCGTCCCAGAATGGCAGCGTGGGACAACTACCCTTACGGGGACACTGATTTTCCGTATCTTCCAAACATGCCACCGGGACAAGGTCGCCTTCCACCACGCGCAGAATGCTGCCCACCGTATACTGCGAGGCGCTTTTTGCAAGCATATATCCGCCCATGGGTCCGCGGCTGCTGCGCAAAAGCCCCGCACGGGTAAGCGCTGTAACGATCTGTTCCAGATATTTGACGGATATCCCCTGCCTGCGCGAGATATCTTTTAGCGAAATCCAATCTCCGGTATTGTTCATGGCAATATCCAGCATCATACGCAACGCATATCTGCCTTTTGCAGAGATCTTCATAAGACCACCTCTTTTTACTAATATACCACCCTTTCACTATGAAAATCAACGATACGTGCTGGGTTTGGGGAATCATTATAAAAACTGCCCGCAAATTGGCGGGCAGCTTTTGAAATGATAATTGCTTTATGCGGGGTTGAACATGTCCTTGCCCACGCCGCAGACAGGGCATACCCAATCATCGGGGATATCTTCAAAGGGAGTGCCGGGCGCGATGCCGCCATCCGGATCGCCAACGGCGGGATCATACTCGTAGCCACATACGGAACAGACGTAAACCATAACATACCTCCTAGTTATTTTTTCGCTCCAAAACGATACTGAAGGCTGGACAGCGTTTCTACCTGATACAACGCGCCCGCTTCCCCGTTTATGCGTTCTGGGCGTTTTTAGATGCCAAGTGGGCGTTGATACGGTTCACCATATCATCCGCATCAATACCATGGACGGCACACGCCTGGCCAAGATCTTCGCCATGGGCCATGATGCAGCCCAGGCAATGCATACCCGAAGCCATCAATATATTCGCGATGCTCTGGTCCATTTGGATGATATCCGCAATGGTCATATCCTTGTTTACCTGCATGATCATTTCCTCCTAAGCCTCAGCTTTTAATTTCAAACTTGTTGCCACAACGCGTACAGGTCACCCTCAATTTACCCTTGCCGCGCGGGACCCTTAAGCGCTGCGCACACTGGGTGCAGATGAAGTACTTATATTTGCGCCGCTCTGCAAAGGTGGGGTTATGCCCAGCCGGACGCGCATAGCTCCCGCTGAAAAACGCCCGGAACTTGTTTTTTATCGGCGTCCACCAAACGAGAAACTTTGCGTTTTCCGCGGCTCGTGCTGAAAAGTTCCGGGAAAACATCCGCACGATCATCCATACGATGAGCACCGTGGATATGGCCGAAACCGCCAGCCCCGCAATGCTGTACCTGGGCAGAAATATTCCGATCAATACAAGTATGATCGCCGCAATGCTTAACGCACGGTTGAGATGATCGTTTCCGTAGCGTCCCTGAAACATAAGCACTCTCCTTATAATACCACAACATACGCGTATTTAACGCAGCGCATGAGAAAATTACTACTGACAAAACAGGTATATTGGAGGCTTTGTCCCCACAGTTCGCAATGGTCGCACATTTGTGCTTCCTTGCTCACTGGGCCTGCGCCTCGCTCCTCCCGCCATAGGCGGCGCTCGGCTTCGTCCCCCCAACCTCCGTTTAGGGCCGTAGACAGCGGTACCCGGGGTTCTAAAACCGATTCACTGGATCGGTTTTTGACTTTCAGGCAACAGCCCGCTTCCCACGGGGAAGCCCCTAAAGACCCATTTGAAAATGCTCTAATATAGAACGTTTCCGAAATGGGATTCCCAAGGGACGTTATAAACTTTTATCCGTCCTTTTGCAGCATCAGCATGCCATAGGGCGGAAGCGAGGCTGCAAACGTATCTCCATATATCATCCACTCCCGATGGGTCAGCACGTCATGGAACACACCATCAAGCGAAAAAGGAACCGCCGTATCCGGCCCTTCATTAAGAGACGAGATCGTAAGCTCAATCGGCCGCGTTTCCGGCGAACGGTTGCAAAGCAGCAGTACCGCCGTATCCGGCGCTTCCTCCAAAAACGCGTCCCGCCCCGAAGAGGTGTAGCGCAATATGGCGAACACATCCGCGTTCACGGCGCCCATGCGGCAGTAGCCTGCCCTTAGCGCCGGATTTTCTGAACGGGCCGCGGTAAGCGTGCGGTAAAAATCCAACAGCTCCCCGTCTTCCTCCCCCCAGGGGTAGGCAGCGCGGTTAAACGGATCCGCCATACCAACCATCCCTGCTTCATCCCCGTAATAGATGGATGGAACGCCGGGCATCGTCATTTGGATAGCGGCAGCAAGCATCAGCCGCTTGCGCCCCAGCGCATGCGCTTCCAATGTGAGTTGGAACTCAGCCTGCGCCTCCCTTGTCAGCGCGTCTCGATCCGGAGCGCCCCCCAGCATGTTGAGCGCACGCACGGTATCGTGCGTGGAAATGAGGTTCATGGAAGCGAAGTAAAACGGCTTGGGGTAGTGCTCCCGCAGCGTCTCTAGCGCATGGCTGAGCGCGTACGCGTCCCCTTTTTCCAGCAGGTACTTTGCCACCGCGTTGCGGAAAGGATACCCCATGACGCAATCAAGCGTTTGCCCCTGCACATACATGCGAAGCCCGCCGTAGGAGACCTTATTGGAGGCATCCTCCCAAACTTCACCCAAGAGGACGCCGTTCGGGTCTGCCGCTTTGAGCCGCTCGCGCAGCAGGGTTAAAAACTCATCGGGCAGTTCATCCGCCACATCCAGCCGCCAGCTTGTGATACCGCGTTCCGCCCAGTAGGCAAGCAGAGAATCCGTTTTGCCCGCAACAAACTCCGCATAGCCGGCGTCCAGCTCATTCACCTCGGGCAGCTCCGGAAACCCCCACCAGCAGCGATAGCCATGCTCATACCGGGAATGGAAATCGTACCAGCTTCGGTACGGTGACGCCTTGCCCTGAAACGCGCCCACCGA
>JAEZIE010000265.1 GCA_023416175.1 Bacillota bacterium | reverse complement strand
TTTCTTACTTCGCCTTCCGCCACGGGAAGCTGATATGCCGCGTGGCAGAGCCGCGCATATACCCGCCTTTTTGTACTTTTACGTCCGTAACGGTCACGACGGCCTTTTCGCAGGAATTGGTAATCATATCCAGCGCTTCATGCAGGCGTTTGCGCTGTATCATCATAAGCAGCATGTAGCGCGATTCGTTTTCGATGCCGTGCACATCCATGGTGGTAATGCCAAAGCCCTTTTCGCGCAGCGTGTCACTCAGGCTGTGGGCCGATGCAAGGTCAGGCACCACGATCTGAACGGAAGAAAGGCCAAACGCCAGCTTCTCATCCAGCCAGGAACCCAGGAAATTGCCCAGACCGAAGGCCGCGGCGTACACCACGATCTTGAGCGGATCGGACTGGAAACCCGTGAGCACGGTACTGGTGATGATAAGCCACATGGTGATTTCAATCACCGCGATGAGACTCCCCAACGAGCGGATACCGCGGTTGATGAGCACGATACGCAGTGTGGAGGTGGTCACCTCCAACAACTTGCCGAAGAATATAAACACATATACCCAAATACTCTGTGTGTTGGAGAATGCGGTAAGCGCATTCAAAAAATTTTCCATATCAAATAACCTCTTATTCAGGGCGTATGGGTAAAATCATCGTCATTAGCCAAACGCCGTTATTACAAATAGACGATCAAAATTATATCCACAAGCTTATAAATTGTAAAGGAAATTCTTTGTGAATACGCCATTTCGCCTGCATTTCCTGTTTTTCTTAAAAGCGCGGCTCTTATACCTGTATTTTGACCCTTAAAATGGTACAATAATGGAAAGAACACTCGTAAGGAGAGCGGATATGTCTTTTTTCTCTTCCATCAGTTTAGAGCAGCAGGAGCAACTGGTTTCCTTTATTACAGAGACTCTTGATCAGCAGATCAGCGACCTGCAATCGCTCATTCGCATTCCCAGCGTCAAGGATGCGCCGGAGGGTAATCTGCCCTTTGGCAAGCCCATCCAGCTGGCACTTGACGCAACCCTAAAGCTTGCTGCATCGCTGGGCTTTCCCGGCGGCCAGGATCTTGACGGTTACGCAGGCTTCATCGAAACCGGAGCAGGCGAAGAAATGCTGGGAATCCTTGCGCACCTTGACGTAGTCCCCGCTGGCGACGGATGGTCCACCGAGCCCTTTGGCGGCGAGATCCGGGATGGGCGCATCTACGGGCGCGGAGCCATCGACGACAAAGGCCCCACTGTCAGTGCATTTTATGCGCTTGCAGCCATACAAGCGGCTAAAATCCCGCTCAAAAAACGGGTACGCGTGATCTTAGGCTGCGACGAGGAAAGCGGCTGGGCCTGCATGGATCATTATAAAAAAGTGGAGGAACTGCCTACCATCGCTTTTTCGCCGGATGGCGAATATCCGCTGGTCTATTCGGAAAAGGCCATCATGCAGGCAACCTTTACAAAGAAGCTGGCGCACCGGACCCAACTGCGCATATCGGCGGGCGAGCGTCCCAACGTGGTGCCGGGCATCGCGGAAGCCATCGTACCCGCTTCCTGCAACGTGCCGGGCGTAAAAGCGGATGACGGTTTCTCATTCGCCACGGCCAACGCCGAAAATGGAACCAAACTTATTGTGACCGGACTTGGCGCGCACGCCTCCACCCCGGAAAGCGGAAGGAACGCGCTGCTTTATCTTCTAAAACTGCTGCACGCTATGGACCTTCCTCAGGAGGACGCGGCGCTTATTCGCCTGTTTGCGGATCAATTCCGCATGGATGTGCACGGAGAAACGATTGGCCTTGATACCACGGATGACAGCGGAAGATTAACGTTTAATGTGGGCGTCCTCAAATGGAATGAACAGGAGGTCTCCATTACCTTCGACGCGCGCTGCCCGCACAGCCTGCCGACGGAACAGGTGCTTGACCGCCTGAACGCCATCCTTGCCCCCGCTGGGTTTGAAGTAACATTCACAAGAATTCAGCACGGCTTGCTGGTACCCAAGGAAAGCGAGCTTGTACAAAAGTTGATGGGCGTGTACCGCGCACAGACCGGAGATACCGCACGCGAACCGCTCGCCATCGGCGGCGGAACCTATGCGCGGGCGATGAACAACGCCGTCGCCTTCGGATGCGAATGGCCGGGGGACCCTATGGTCGCTCATATGCCGGATGAGTACATCTCCATCGACGATCTCAGGCGCAACACGCTGATGATGGCGGATGCCATCCTCGCACTTGCGGCGGAGTAATGGCATAAAGGTATCGGCGCTATCCAGCGCGCCGCGTCCTTGGCGGGAGACGCCTCGGACACTTGGCCTGCGGGCCGTCGCGATGATTTTTGCTTTGGGGAAACTACGTTTCCCAAAACCCTTTCCTTGAGATACTCCATACCCAGGAGCAAAAAAAAACGGCCGGAAATTCCGGCCGCTTTTTTACTACATCCCAATCAAATGCGCGTGATCATTAAACGTATGTAGATACCTTTGCCCGCCCTCCTGCTTCACGATGGTGATGGAGCAGTTTTCCAACGGCATGCCCAAAAAGAACCGCCTGTTTTGCGGAATTTGGAACAGGCCGCACAGAAGCGAACGGATGACCCCGCCGTGGCAGACGATTGCGATACGCCCGCCGGGATTTTGGAGCAGCTCTTCCGTAAGCATGCCGCATCGGTTCCAGACGTCCGTACCGCTTTCGCCGTTCGGATAGGGCATATCCTCTTCATGGAGCTTCCACTTTTCATAATGCTCCGGAAAGCCGTCCCAGGAAGTTTTCAGCACGTCCCCCATATCGATTTCCCTCAGGCGTTTGTCCATGAGATATTCGGGCTTGCGGGTCAGGGCGTTCAACAACACCTGCGCCGTCTGAATTGCCCGTTTTAAGTCGCTTGCGTACACTGCATCAAAGGAAATATTCCTCAACCTGTTCGCCAGGCGCTCCGCCTGAAGCATCCCCTTTTCGGTCAGTGGCTGGTCCATATCGTTCTTTTCGGTGTCGAAGTA
>JAEZIE010000264.1 GCA_023416175.1 Bacillota bacterium | reverse complement strand
AATGGCGATGATGTATGCAAAGGGCGTGTGCTTTTTAGGCGCCGAGGCTTCCTCCACAACGTCTGAAGCAAGCTCCGCAGAGCCACCGCCTGCGGCTGCGGCAGCAGCCTTATCTTCGCGCAGGAACATGATCCAGCATGCCGCAATGGTAACAACCGACATTACCGCCCAAAGCGGGACGCTTGCCTGCATGACGGCGCTCGGATCAAGCCCCGCCGCCTTTGCCGTGATGGCTGGCGCACCCTGTATGATAAAATCGCTGGAAAGCCCGATGCCGTGACCGAATATATTCATGGCCACCGCGCACCAGATGTTGGGCAGCCCTACCTTGAGTGCCACCGGCAGCATCAAAGCGCCGACGAGCGCCACGGCGGGGGAGGGCCATACGAACCAGGAAACGATGAGCATGACGGCGCCCACCACAAAGAACGCGACTTTCTTGCTTTTAACGATCCTTTTGATGGGCGCAACCATCAGCTCATCCGCGCCAATGCTACTTAACCCCTTCGACATCGCCACTACAATGCCAATGACCACGATGATGCCCAGGAACTCCATGCCCGCGTTCAACACGGAATTATAGAGAACCTGCACTGCTTTTACGATATTTCCCGTTGCGGCAAGCCCCATCAGGAACATGCCGATGATACATGGCAGCACGATCTCCTTTTTCATCAGGAGTATGACGATGATTACAAGCGTCATAATCAGGTAAACATAATGCAACAATCCAAGGCTCATACTCGTTCCCCCAACTTTTTTAATGTTATCCCAGGCGGCTTCGCGGTGTTTCACCCTGGCGCCGCGTAGGCCGGCTTGTAATCCCCGGGCATAGGCTATTTGAAAGGATATCCGTCAGGCCCAGCGCCGCAATGCGGTCATGGATTTTACGGCTATCCGTCGTATATAAGTTAAGCTCCTTCATGCGCTCAAACAGTACCGAGCCGGAGAATGTGTATTTTAGCCCCATCCCGCGATCCGTTGCCATCTGTTCTCGCACGTAGGCGATAGCCTCGCCTATGGCAAGCTGGCGTGGCAATATTACGGGTGCTTCCCCTTTTAAAAACCGTGCCGCGTTGCAGCCCGCAAGGGCGCCTGTCACAATGGCTTCGGTATGCCCCACCAAGAGGCCCGCCTTCTCCCCGGCGCAGAAAAGGTTTTTTACGCCCTTTACCTGGAGCGCGTTATCCCGGGGGGCCATGGCGAAGAAGCGCATGGAGTTGCCGCGTCCACCCGCGTAAGGGTCCTCATAGCGGGCGTTTTCCAGGCCGGGTATCTGATGCAACTTCTCCAGATCAAAGAATGGGGCCATCAGCTTTGCGTGGCCGGTATCCAGCAGCACCACGTTCTTTTTAAATTCAGCCAACGCGTATTGCTGGCATGCCTTGATGTCCAGATGGTCTTCAATAAGCGAATCGGGTATGGGGATGATGGCGACGCCGTCTCTGTTGAGCGTCTCCACAATGATAGGCGAAAGCGATTCTTTATGGAGCTTGCAGGAGCCGCTCATGGCTCCAATGGAACCGTTCGCCTTTTTTCCCTGCGTTTCCGCTATACCTGCAAGACCTGTTAAACTGACCCTGCCGCCAAAGCTCGGGCAGCGCAGGATGCACATGGCGCAGCCGTTGCCATATTTGGCGCAGTTGTTCATAGGCCCGGCGGTACCCGTGGTATCGATGAACACGTCGCCTTCATAGGTGTTGCCGTCCGCGTCGGTGGCGCTTCTGATACTCCCTCGGTCCATGTTCACATGGTTCACGCGCGTATTGAAGCGTATATCCACGCCCAACTTCAAAAGGTACTCCGTAACGGCGCCCGGCGTGGTGCCGATGTCGTAAAGGCTCGCGTGCTTATGACCGGGGAAATCGACGTTTTTGTGGCGTGCATGTGCGTCCGTAATATGGAACAGATCCCCGGCACCCAAGGCGATTGCTTCCTCCGCAGCCGTGAAGCGCCCATTGTTGCGCATAATGCCGCCCACCAGGCCCGTACCCAAAAGCATATCCGTACGCTCAAGCAGCGTTACTTCCGCTCCGTTCTTCTTTGCGCTGACGGCTGCGGAACAGCCGGACCAGCCGCCTCCTGCGATGACTACCCGCATGGTATTCCTCCTTTGTAAATCCGCCTTTTAACCCGGCGGACTTCATAACAAGAAAGGCGCTTACCAAAGAGCAAATGCAGCCGCATTCGACTGGTTTGATAAACGCCATTTTCCGGCAAAGCCGTTTTTATTGGGTTTAAGCATAAATTGGCCGCATTCGCTTGTCAAGCGGTTTTTTCGTTTTTGCTTCACAGGATAATAAATCCAGGCGTTCCGTACACATTTCCTCCTTCCCTTCAATTGAAATACTAGAAAATATGCGGCACAGCCTTGTCTCAGTCCGCATGTATTATCCGTGCAGAAATAGGCTAGAAGGATAGCCGCTATTTTTGCCGCTCCGAATAGTTTTCCCTGACCATTCTGTTGATAAATGTGTTAAGGCCCTTCCCGCGTCGGGCAAGCCTTTTCATTTTCTCCACGTTGAAAACGCCTGTACTCCCGTATGTGTAGAGATAGATACGCCCATCCGCAAACTGAATTCTTACAAAATCGCGTCCGCATTCATAGGCCAGTATGCCGGACTCGCCGTTTAAATAGCGTATCACTGAGTATCTCCTTTTGGCTGCATAATATGTATGATACTTAATTTATATCAGATATAGCTGGCAAAGCAAGCTGGCAATTAGAGCAATGACGGCTAAGTCCCCGGCAATGCCGGGGACTTAGCGTGCACATACATAATGGGTGCTCTGAAAATATAAGGCTCTTTATTCCAGCTTGGAAATTCCCTCCGGTACCGCTGCGTTTTGCGGCGCGCGGGCTTTTACAAACAGGAACGCGGCAAGCAAGAGGAACGGCAGCCCGCCGACAATGCCCGTGATCGCAGGCCCCAGCAGAGCGTTAAAGCCGGGCTTTGCAAGGTAAACAGGCAGCCCAGCGCCAGCATTGACGGTGGAATGGATCATGGCAGCGGGAATGGCGCTCTGGAGCTTTATCGTGATATAGCCCTCGATGATGCCCAACATCACACAGAATACGACCATGGCAAGTATGCCGAGCCAGGGGTGACCGAAGTACTCCGTACCGTAGTTATGCCCCAAGACGATGACCGGCGCGTGCCAGACGCCCCAAATTACGCCGGAGATGAGCAGCGCTTTGCGGTCGGAATGCAACTCCCGAAGCCTGGGAAGCAGGTATCCTCTCCACCCAAGCTCTTCTCCGAGCGTTGGAATGATGTTGATAATGGGACCAAGAACGATAACCTGCAAAAGGCTTACCCACAATATTTGTTCTGCGGGCATTGCCGTGGAACCGCTTGCGGCCGTCAGCGCCTTCAATGTGGTAAGGTTCGGGTCAAACGAGGCAGGGAAAATCAAAAAGTACACCGCCGCGCTTATGAACAAAAGCAAAGTTGGGCCAAAGAATACAAGCAGGTAGTACCGGATATTGCCCTTAAAGCGCGGACGCAGGTACATGTTCTGGAACCCTTCCTTTGTAACTAACCGCGTCAATATGCTTCCCAGCGTTGGTGCGAACATGGCAGCCGCAACCAAGATAATCGAGTTGCCCGTCCCGTATGGGATACCCAGTATGGGTACCAGTAAAAATAGGATCCATGCGATCACAAACGTGAATACAACAAACAGTACCAGCCGTTTTTTCGTCGCTTTGTTTGGGGTTTCCATTGCGCTATCCTCCTAAACTTTTCTTTCATTTAAACCAAGCAAGTATTACAGGTTACCTTTGAGCTTTTTCAGTATGGACTGGAACCGCTCTTCCTGCGTAAGCACAGCAAACAAAGGGTTATTTTCCACTGCGTCCAGCATGCCGGCTTTAATGATCTTCTCATCACGGGGGAGCCCTGTCCCCAAATCCAACTGATCCAGCCAGGCGCCCAACAAATCGAAGAACGCATCCCCCTGCAGCTTTAGCGGATAAATATTGCCTGTGACAATCTCGATATACTGCTCCAGTAGGGCAATCGCTTTTTCGTGGTTTTGCTGCATGCAATACCCTTGTGCGGCCGAAAGATAAAAGCCGATGATGACCGCCGGATGGAGGTGTTTCATATCAAACGCTTCCGCAACGGCATGCCCTCTTTTAAGCGTTTCTTCAAACTTTTTGGGGTCATCGATGCACAGCGTCAGGTAAGCGGGCAGAAAGTTGAACAGGACCACAATATTCTGATACATGCCGACCTGCAGGATCTCTTTTGCAGCCTCCAAGCGGCCCGTCATCTGATAGGCGGAGGCCAGAAGGGATTCCGGCGGCATCGCTGGTGCAACCGTACCTTCCAGTAATTGCAGTGCCGTGTTTGGATCGTTGGACATCAGGCAAGCGAGCGCCTCCATAAAGAGCGCCTGCTTTGTTAAGTGTACATCTCCGCTTTCCTCCCGCACACGAGCAAACAGGGCTTTGCTCTGTGCAACCAGAGCTTCAATCTTGGATGGGTCTTTTACCAAGTCCAGATGATTGATAAGCAGCATCCCCATTTGCAGCAGCAGAGGAAAACAGGAATAATACTTACGGACGATCTGGTTCCAGTCTTCGAGTACCGTATCAAACGGGTTTGCGGTAAAGTCCGCAGATAAGCTCCGGTACAGCTTGCGGATGTCTTCCCTGGTCATTTGCGGCTGATAGTCCATCAGCTCATCGATGCTGATGTTAAAGTATGCCGCAAGTTGGGGTAAAAACGTCACATCGGGGTAGCTTTGCCCAGTCTCCCATTTGGAGACAGAGGCTTTGGACACCCCTATGTAGCTTGCCAGTTCATCCTGGGTAATGCCCTTCTCTTTGCGCTTGCTGGCAAGCACGCTGGCGATATTGATTTCCTTCATATAAATCACCTCTATGTGTGTATTGTATTGCG
>JAEZIE010000250.1 GCA_023416175.1 Bacillota bacterium | reverse complement strand
TGGGGGCATGCCACGATACCGGGCATGGACAGCTTCCAGTGGCTGGACCTGCGGGAATCCCGCCTGGCCTTAGAAGTTCTTCTCTTGGGGACCGCCATGATTACACCTCCTTACCATCGTCAAACAGTGAACCGAGCGCTGCGAGCGGGGAGGGGTTTTCCTCTTCCGGCTCACGTTCGCAGGAACACTGCGCCGTATTCAAATTACATCCGCAGACGGGGCATAAGCCTTTGCAATCATCGCTGCACACGCTTGATATCGGCATGTTCAGAAATAGATTGTCCATCACCATCGGGGTAAGATCCAATACCTCACCCGCGAACGTGTAGCTTTCCTCGTCTTCCCCGGACGCGCCCTTTACAAAACGTTCCTCCAAAGGGATATTGAGCGTTTCTACAAAAGGCTCGTCACAGCGGGCGCATCTGGAGGACAGCTTTGCCTCCATCCCTCCATTGACGGCAATGGACTCGCCGTCAAACGTATAGGTGAAGCTGATTTTTAGCGGCTCAGGAAACGTAACCGTATTGCCTCCAAACTTCTGGGGCGTCAACGTCTCGCTCCTGACTTCCGAAAAAATCTCACCCGGCTGCTTTAATGCCGCCGCGATCGAAAGCTCCATAGGGTCTTCCTCCAAAGTCAACCATCGTTTATTTTATCGACTACCGTATGGTTTGTCAACGAAAACTTGGGTTCCCACGGTAGTTTTTCACCATTGCATGTGCGCTAACATCCTGCTATTCGGTATCCTTTGCAGAACTTGCGCCACCACCGGAGGTTTGTCCGGTAATGGGTCTCTTGTTAAACACGTTTTTCTGCGCGTAATGGAAAAGCGCAATAACGCCCAGCACCATGGCGATGGATAGCAGTACGATGTTCCAAAACGAAATCCACGGCCAGAAACGCTTGATAAGCGTGGCGACCACGCCCGCGTTAAAAAACCCCGTGGCGAATTTGCCGAACCAATCCGCATAGACGACGATTTCCTTTTTCCAAAGAAGCGCACCGCCGATGATCATGATAAGTTCCTTGGCGACCACGACCGCCACCAGCCAAACAGGGACCCACCCGTTGATGCAGAAGCAGATGAGCGCGGCAATCAGCATCAGCTTGTCCGCCAAAGGATCAAGCACCTTGCCTACGTCCGTAATCCAATTGTTATGACGGGCCAGGTAACCGTCCAGCGTATCCGTCAGCACAGCAAGCACGTAAATGCCCAGCGCGGCAAAAAATCTGTCGTGCTGAAAGAAATATACAAATACACCCACCATGCCGATGCGCAGTGTAGAGAGTATGTTCGGGATATGCCTCATGTATTTACCTGCCCCATTCTGCTTATCCTAAAATTGCCTTCTTGCATAGTATACCGCAATCCGACCAAAACAGCCACATGGATTTCATATAAGCAAAAATGAAGAATTCCTTAAAATCCTGACGCTGCCACTTTTTCAAACTCTGGGAATGCCAAATCATGGGCATTTTCATCTTACTGCGCATTCGGGATTTGATTGTAAATGAATGTATATGCAAATCCACATAATCAACTGCGAAACAAAGTGGCGATACCGTATATCCCGTTTGCAATGGATCTCCTCAGGTTAAGATAGTGTATTTCAATATAAAGCTTTCCTTAAACGCAGTAAGGCGGGGAATCCCCCGCCTTACTGGTTGCAACAAATAATTTTTACGCGGTAAGATCCTCCACATAAAGCACCGTCACGCCTTCTGGCGACTTTGCCGGTGCGGGAGCTTCTGCTACAGGAGCCGCCGCGACTGGAGCCGCCACAGGAGCGGGAGCAGGCGCGGGAGCCGCCGGCACGCCGGACTTTGCCGCTTTGCGCGCTTCAAAAAACTTCATGGCGACCTGCGGGAACAGCGCGTAGCTGAGTACGTCCTCTTCCTGCTCCATGATGTCTTTGATTTCCTCGCGATAACTATCAAGCTCCGGCTTTAACAGATCCGCGGGACGGCAGGTGATGACTTCCTCATCCCCGATCGCCTTACGCCTTACTTCCTCGTTTACCTTGCCGGGGAGCATGCCGTATTCGCCGTGCAGGAGCGCCTTTGATTCCTTAGAGAACGTCTTGTAGCGTTCGCCAGATATGACGTTAAGCACCGCCTGGGAACCCACAATCTGGCTGGTGGGCGTAACGAGTGGCGGGTAACCGAACTCCTCGCGCACGCGGGGAATCTCTTCAAGCACCTGGTAGTACTTATCCTCCGCATTCGCCTGCTTGAGCTGGGAAATGAGGTTACTAAGCATACCGCCGGGCACCTGGTACAATAGCGTATTGACGTCCACGCTCAAAACCTTGGGATCGAGGCTGCCCTCTTTCTTAAGCTTTTCGGCAACGCCCCTGAAATGGGTTGCTGCTTTTGCAAGCTTGTTTAGGTCAAGCCCCGTATCGTATTCCGTACCCTTGAGGGTGGCGACGAGCGGCTCTGTAGCGGGCTGCGCGGTACCGTTGCCCATGGGAGAAAGCGCGCAGTCTACAATATCTACGCCCGCCTGCACAGCCATCAGGTACGTCATATCGCCCGTGCCGGTGGTGTTGTGCGTATGCAGGTGGATGGGAACGTTCACTTCCGCCTTTAACCGCTTGACAAGGGAATACGCGTCATAGGGCAGCAAGAGGTTCGCCATATCCTTGATGCAGATGACATCCGCGCCCATCTGTACAAGCTCTTTGGCCAGCTTTACAAAATAATCCTCGTTGTGGACGGGGCTTATGGTATAGCTGATGGCAGGCTCGCAGATACCGCCGTACTTCTTGGTATACTTAATGGCCGCTTCAAGGTTTCTGGTATCGTTGAGCGCGTCGAATATGCGCACAACGTCGATGCCGTTTTCAATGGCCTTTCTGCAGAACTGTTCCACCACGTCATCCGCATAATGCTTGTAGCCCAGTATGTTCTGGCCACGGAAAAGCATCTGCAGCTTGGTGTTGGGCAGCGCCTTCTTAAGTTTTCTTAAACGCTCCCATGGATCCTCGTTGAGGAAACGCAGGCAACTATCAAACGTCGCGCCGCCCCAGCACTCCAAAGACCAATACCCTACGCTGTCGAGTATTTCGCATGCGGGAAGCATGTCTTCCGTGCGCATGCGGGTCGCGGCCTGGGACTGGTGCGCATCGCGCAGTATGGTATCGGTGATCAATACTTTTTTAGCCAATCGTGGGTTCCTCCTTTCACATTGATTGCGGCGGATACGCCGCAACGGTACGCAGCACGGCGCTTATTTAAAGCCCGCGGCGTCTCACTTTACTTTTACCCGTTCCTCAGCCGATCACGCAGAGAGGCTCGCCGGTATTGACGGCTTGGCCGCCTGCAACGTTGACGCCCACGATCACGCCTTCCACAGGGGCTACGATCTCGTTTTCCATTTTCATGGCTTCGAGTACCATAAGCACCTGATTGCGCTTGACCTGATCGCCGGGCTTCACACTCACGGACAGGATCGTACCGGGCATGGGCGCGCTAACGCTTGTCTGCCCTGCCGCAGCCGCGACGGGCGCGGGTGCGGGAGCGGGAGCTGCTGCGGGCGCGGGTGCAGCGACGGGAGCCGCCACGAAATTGGATGCGGCTGCAGGAGCCGCAACGGGTGCGGCAGCGCCGGAAATCTCTTCTACCATTACCTCGTAGGAAGTGCCGTTCACATTCACAAGAAACTTACGCATCGTTTTTCCTCCTGCTTTACTTTTCGGATCTACTATTGACAGCTAGATTATAGAGACTAAGATACCTGACGGATGGAATGGATTCGAAGACCGCTTACGTCTTTCCCCATCTGCTCCGCCAGTGCAGCGGCAATGGCCGCTACGAATTCACCTCGGTTATTCGCGCGCGACGCGACAGGGCGGATGGAATGAATCCGAAGGCCGCTTACATCCGTGCCCATCTGCGTGGCGATGGCTGCGGAAACCGCTGCGACAAATGCCCCCCGGTTGGGAGCGGCCTCACCCACGCGCCGGATAGAGTGTATCCGAATCCCTTGAGGCTCCGTGCCCATCTCCATAGCAATGGCGGAGGCGATCGCCGCGACAAACTGTGGCCTATTTGCAATCGGCTCCGGCTGAACAGGCTGCACGTTTGTACCGATAGCGGGCGCTGCGGGAGACTCATCCGCCTTTTTGCCAAACAACCGGCGAAAAAAGCCCTTCCTTCCCAATAATTTCACCTCCAATTAAAAGCTTTTGTTATGACTAGACAAGATAAGTTCGATTGGGATTATTACCATTGGTGGTACAATCCAAAATTTCCGCATTTTATTACAAATTCATTTTATCATCAAACATTCAAACATATCAAGCGCAATTTCTAATTTATTATGTGAAAAAGCGGACCGCGCCAACCGTTTTCTTGCGCCGTCCGTTTCAGAAGGTTTCTCTCCGGTATAATCATTTTTTATCGTCGGATAAGAGCGTGTCCATCCATTCGAGTTCCTCTTTGGTCAGATACCGCCACTCCCCAGGTTTCAGTCCGCCCAACGAAAGCGCGCCAACGCGCTCTCGCTTTAATAGCAAAGTCCTGTGGCCCACCGCCTCAATCATACGCCTCACCTGACGGTTGCGCCCTTCCCGGATGGTAATAAGCAAGCTCGTATGGCCCGTGCTGGTAGGGCGTACTCGTTCCACCTTGGCCGGCAGCGTGATACCGTCCGAAAGCCGGACACCGCCTCTAAGCTGTTCCGCTTCCTCCGGCAAGAGCGTGCCGTCGCATACGGCATAATACGTCTTTTCTATCTTGTACTTGGGGTGCGTCATCGTCTGGGCAAGGCTGCCGTCGTTGGTCATGATCAGCAAGCCTTCCGAGTTGATGTCGAGCCTCCCAACATTGTAAAGCCTTTGCGGGAACTCGGTAAAATAGGCCTGTACAGTCTTTCTGCCCTCCGGGTCGCTGCTGGTGGAAACAACACCGCGCGGTTTATAAAACAAAAGCACGACGCGCTTTTCCTCCATAACGAGTGGTGCGCCGTCAAATGTTACCGCGTCGTGTGCTTCGTCCACCGTGCTGCCAATTGACGCGATTTCCCCATTGATCTTCACGCGGCCTTCGCGTATGTACTCCTCGCATTGCCGCCTCGACGCAACACCCGCCTGGGCCATGAACTTTTGTAACCGCATCCCTTTCCCCCAACCATCCGTGCGTATTTCCCAATCAAGCGGTCCATTCTTGCGCGATCTCCCATATATAATATGGGAACTCCTTGCGAAGAACCGTATCCGAAGCAATCAGCGGAACACAAACAAGAATCCTCCCGTCGCCCCACGCTTCAAGCATACCGACCGCCTGCCCTTCGTAAACAGGCGCTTCCAATGTCCGCGGGGTGACAACTTTGAGTGTCACGGCGTTCGCGGGTTCATCCTGGCGCATTGGAATCAGTATATCCTCTTTGGCCCTTATTTCCAAGCTGTTTTTCATGCCCCGGTTGACCATAAGCGTAGCCATGGTGTCCCCTGCTTTTACATACGGCTTCCAGGTATATTCCGTAAAGCCGTAGTCGAGCATGGCTCTCGAATCGTTCCACATATCCGGGCAGTTCAACACGACGCCGACGATTGTATGACCGTCCCGTTCCGCGGAGAAGGCAAGGCAGCGGCCCGAAGCTTTGGTAAAGCCGGTTTTGATGCCGTTGCCGCCCTCGTATTGCCAGAGAGTTTTGTTTTTGTTTTTAAATGTGCGTATGATGTCGCCCGAAGTGGTCTTCCAGTATTTTGTGGAAACAATCTTCCGGAAAGCCTCGTTTTGCATGGCGGTGCTCGAGATTAAGGCAAGATCATATGCAGAAGTATAATGCGCTTGATCATGGAGGCCGTTGGGCGTTACAAAGTTGGTATTGGTGCAGCCAAGCTCCTTGGCGCGGTTGTTCATAATCTGCGCAAAACCTTCAAGCGAACCTCCGATATGGAGGGCAAGCGTAACCGCAGCGTCGTTGCCTGAGGAAAGCATCAGTCCATATAGGAGATCCTCAACCGTGATCTTCTCCCCGTTGTTCAGATATATGCTGGAGCCTTCCATACCGTATGCTTCCTTGGGTACGGTAAGGACGGTATCCAGCGCACATGTTTCAAGCGCAATGAGCGCCGTCATAATTTTTGTGGTGCTGGCCATCGGCAGCTGAGAATGGGCGTTTTGCGCAAACAGCACGCGTTTTGTGGTTGCATCCATCAAAACCGCACCGGATGCGCCCACCTCGGGTTTCGCGGCGAGCGCGGGAAAAGCGGCGCCGGTCAGTAGCAGGAAAGCCAGCAAAAGAAACAGCCAACGTATCGACTTCATAAAGCCATATGCGCACCCGAATTATCCTTCGTAGGATGTATCGGTTGCCGTGTTTGTGGATGCTGAATTGTCGTTTTCCTGTTTGCAGCAGGACGCCTGCTTGACCAGACGGTCCACCTCGCGGATGGTTTCAGGTACCATTTCAATAATGCGGTCGAGCGTGCAGCTATAGTTGGCGGGAAGCACATGCACGACGCCGTCGGTAATAGCCAAAAATGCCATAGGCGTCAGATTTAAGCCGCCAACGGAAGTGCCGGCGAATGGGAAGCGTCCTTCTTCCTGCTCCCCAGATTCACGCCGCGAGGTCTTGTGGGGGCCATATTCGCCACCGCCGGAAAGGAACCCCAGGCATACGCGGGATACGGGGATGATGATGGTATCACTCCCCGTCATAACGGGATCGCCTACAATGGTGTTGACGTCCACCATTTCTTTGAGCTGTTCCATTGTAGTCTTCATGATGTTTTCGATAGGATGCGCCATACTGTTGCTTGCCCCTTTCTGTTCTTCAAATGCCATATAAGGATGGCGCTAATAATATGGACTGGCGGACAGCAGGCTATGCCTTCCAAATTTAGCCGAAAACTGTCTTTTGAAAATTCCGGTGTTAGATGCAGTTCTAGCGGCGCATCCCGTTTCTCAGCACCCGCCGAGGCATAAAGCGCCTGCAGGAGCGAGGAAACCAGACCCGTAAACAACATCGTCAGGAATGCATCGTCCCTGATGCCGATCTCGACGCCTGCCTGCAGTTTTTTAATGCGGATATGCCTCCAGATCCGTTCTAAGGGCAGCTTCATGCGGCCTTCCTTGGGCCGTCTCTCCTTTTTCGGTCGACCGGGCTTCCATAGAACACGGGGCTCTTCTTCCCCATGGTAGAGCAAAACATGCAGCGGCGGTTCCTCATATAAGTTGGCACGCAGGCGGTACTTCAAGCGGAAAAGACCGTGGAAAAAACGAATCTGCAGCTTCACCTCTGCTCCGCGAGGCAGCGTAAGCGCAGCCGTAAGTGTCAGCTCGACCGGCCACCACAACGCCACAGCAATCAGCAATAGCATTAAGAGCAGGATGATGAGTACCGGATGCAAGGATGTACCGCCTTCCTTTGTTACGCCACCGCCAGGTCTCCCCAATAAACGCAACAAAACCGCCTCTCTCTTTTATTGCCAACAAAAACAGAAAGAGACATGCCTTAGCATGCCCCTCTTTCAAGAAAATCATGAAAAACCCGGTAAAATTATGAAGCGCTGCGCGCCTTATCCAATGACATTCTTAATACCCTAGATCAATCGCTTTCTGTAGCACTTTGGCTGCGATGGGCGCCGCGTACCTGCCGCCGCTTCCGCCTTTTTCGAGCACCACGCAGATGGCAAGCGGATGTTCTTCCTCTTCCACAAAGCCGATAAACCAGGCGTTGGGCGCATCCTCACCCGAGGAAACCTCGGCGGTACCCGTCTTGCCCGCCACCGTCGCGCCGGAAACCTTGGCTCTCGTCCCCGTGCCGCTTTTTACTGTCTCTACCATAAATCCTGAGAGTATTTGCGCTTCCGCAGCCGACATCGCCTTGCGCTCGGTTTCCGTCATAAACTGATGGGTGACAATGCCCATAGCTGTCCTGACCTCTTTTAGGAGCTTAGGCTGCACCATGATGCCATCGTTGGCGATGGATGCTGCAAGCAGACACATGTGCAACGGCGTTTCAATATCCGTATACTGCCCCACGCCGGACCAGGCGAGGTTGACGTCTGTCGCCGCTTTTTCAAAGCTTCCGGTAGCGGTGACCATATCGTCAAACAAAAAGTCCTCCCCGATGCCGACCTCTTTTGCGACCCGGGCCAGACGATCCGCACCCAGTTCCATGGCTAATAGCCCGAACACATGGTTGCAGGATTTTGCAAACGCCGTCTTAAAATCAATTTTACCATGGTATTCTTCATTATAATCCCGCACCACGCGGTAGCCTTTGAGCATGCCTGCCTGGCTGCCCTCTTCTCCCCCCTGCTCCATGCCTTCCGTCTGCCCGCTTTCGTCCAGCGCAAGATGAACGTCCGGAAGGTACTTTCCGGACTTTTCATCAAAGGCAAGAGGACCATCGCAGGTAAACGTACGCTCCGTCACACCGGGGAGATACCGTACGGCGGCAAGCGCCGTGACCACTTTAAATACGGAGCCGGGGGTATATCGGCCGGAAGTCACGCGGTTGACCATGGCGCTTTCATCAAGCTCCCGCTCGCCATTCAAATAGTCCTGCACATACTTGGGGTCGAAAGTCGGCTGGCTGACGGAAGCGAGCACCTCGCCGGTTTTATAGTTCATCACCACCACAGCGCCCCGGTAATCATCCATGGCGGCATAGGCGGCGTCACTGAGCTTAGAGTCGATGGTCAGCACCACGTCCGAACCGTTGACGGGTTTGCCCGAAAGCGCGCCGGTAATGCGCTCGAATATGCTTTGGTCAAAGCCTAGCAGGTATTTAGAAAAAAAGTTCTCTGCGCCAAACGTCTGTCCGTAATTGTCCCCGACCACATGGGAGGTGGCCCGCCTGACTGAACTGTCGTCAGTATACACGCGGTCGCCATCGGAATCGGTGGTGGCGAGCACTTTGCCGTTGCGGTCCAGGATATCGCCCGCGATGACATTGTTCTTTTGGGTGTTAAGGCGGGTATTATAGGGGCTTGCAAACCAGCGGGTGCCATATTGGTCCACGGTGTACACCAGGTAGATGCTCAGCACCACGAACATGGCGCAGAATACGATCAAAAGCCCTTTGATGTTGTTCCTAGTGTTCACTTATGCGATACCCTCCCTTCCGCAGCGTGCAGATGCGGTATGGCCGCCGTCATGCCGTCATCTCCTTGAGCGCACGCTCCAAGGTTTCGCCGCCCTGTATGGCGACGCCCTCCAATATGCCCAAAAGCATCATGCTGGCTATCATGGAACTGCCGCCATAGCTGACAAACGGCAGCGTGATGCCGGTAAGCGGGATGAGTTTGATAACGCCCGCAATGATGATAAAGCTTTGCAGCGTGATGAGCGCCGTACAGCCAAAGGCAACAAGCATGTTGAACCGGTCCGGCGCGTTCAATGCGATCATCGCCCCGCGGATGATGAACACCAGGTAAAAAGCAATGATGCATACGCCGAATATCACGCCAAATTCCTCGCAGATAACGGCAAAAATATAATCCGTATGGTAGGCGGGAATGAGCTTAGGTGATCCTCTGGTAAGCCCCATACCCCACAGCCCGCCGCTTGCGATGGCCATCAGCCCCTGTGCGATCTGGTAGCCGTTGCCCGAATACGTGGCCCATGGGTTTTTCCAGATAGCCACCCGCACGCGCACATGGTCAAAGAGGTAATAGCTTGCAACGGCCCCAACGCTTCCGCCTGCAAGACCCAGTAGCGTTAGCGCCTTGTTCCCCGTGGCCACATAGAACACAATGAGCGATGTCAGCGCAATCAGCACCGCCGCCCCAAGATCACGTTCAATTACAAGCAGGCCCACCACGCCCACGACATAGGCTAATAGTGGCCAAATACCCCGCACATCCCGCGAGCTTGCAAGCCAATGGCCCAGCACGAACACGGTTGCGACCTTCACAAACTCGGAAGGCTGGAAATTTTGCCCGCCGATCGTGATCCAGTTCTTTGCGCCGTATACCTCGTTGCCGATTACAAACAGCACCGCCAGTATGCCAACAGAGCCTATCATCAGCAGCCAGTTGGCGCGGCGGAACAGGTTTGGAAACCGCATGAACAGGATGCAGAACACCATCGCCAACATGCCGATACCAAACCACATGATCTGCTTGAACGCGATATCCGGATCGATGCGGTATTGCACGATGAGACCGATCCCCACCAGCACATTCGCAATGATCAAAAGATACCGGTCCACATGCCGGAATATGGACGTAAGTACGATATATTGGAACAGCAGCAGCGCCACTAAGATTCCGCCAAATATGAAGGCGTTAAAATCAAGCGTCGAATCCCGAAACGCCAGCAGGCAGAACGCGCTTAGTTCAAACAGGATAATGATCGTGAGAAGGCCGGCGGCGCTCACATGCTTCCATCTACGCATCCGGTTCCTCCTCTCCGGCAAGGTGCAGCACCATCACGAGCCCGCCCATTTCAAGCGTGTCGCCGGTATACAACAGCTCATCCTTCTTTTTGTTGATGCGCTCTCCGTTCAACAGCACGCCAACATTGGAGCCGTAATCGGCAAGATACAGCCCGTCCTTTTTTTCAAACAAAAACGCATGCACAGACGCCAATGACGATAGCTGTACGCTGATATCGCAGCGTTTCGCGCGGCCGATTGTGTTTTCCCGCTTGAGCGGGTATTTTGTACCGCTCAATTCCTCGGGCGCCATTACCTCAAGATAGCCGGGAGAAACACTTCGTACCTTCTGCTTGATCTGCTGTACGGTCTTAAATTCCTTGACCGAATGTTGCACAAGGCGCAGCAGGATATAAAGGATGAGGATCAGGAAGAAATAGCGCATCCCCATGGCGACGATATCATACGCGTTTTCGTACATGGT
>JAEZIE010000231.1 GCA_023416175.1 Bacillota bacterium | reverse complement strand
CCTGCGTGCGCTTCGCAATATCCTGATACAGCTCCATTCTATCCATACCGGGGCCTCCTTCTCATGACATCAGACTAAAACACTAGATATATATGAGATGGATGGACAAAACAGAATGAATATTACGTAGTAATTTATCCGGCTTTCTTATGATTCTTATATAGAGGCGCTTCGTTTATCCCTTAAAGCCTTCCCAAAAACGTATAGCTCCAGATGGCCACGCATTCGCGCAGATGGTTGTTGAGGGAAATATACCAGACGTCGGGCGCTTTGATCCCCTGCGCCTGTATCCCCTGCCGGGCCGCGACACGGCCTGCCCGAAATATATGAAAATCCGTTGTAACAAAGGCGAGCTTCGCGCCCTCTCCAAAACGCTCCTTAACGATACGGTTGGAAAAAGCGAAATTTTCCTGGGTGTTGGTAGATGCATCCTCCTTGATGTAACGGGAGGCGGCAATACCTTTTTGCTCAAAATAGCGCGCCATGGCCTCGGCCTCGCTGATGTATTCGTTATCCCCCTTGCCGCCGGAGAGTATGGCGATCGTGTTGGGGTTTTCCTTTAAATATGCGATGGCGGTATCCATGCGGTGGCGCAGCACAAGCATCGGCTTATCTCCTCGGAGCCCTGCACCCAATACAATTACGACATCGGCTCCTGAATACACCTTCTTATTTGCTTCCCGGTCAATGATGATCCAGGTCACGGCAAAAAGCAAAAAGAGCAGCACATACCCGCAGACAAACACGATGAGCACTGCGTGCCCCACCTTTCCCGCGCTCTGCAGCTTTGGCAGAAACACGCTGAGCGCTACCAAGGGCAGGCCCAATATGGCGGGCAGGGCCACGCCGAGGTTCATCGTACTGATGAAACTGACGAAAATAGTATCCAGCATACCGAACGCGCCAAGGGCAAAAAGCAATACCCGCATTAACATCCGCGATCTCCGCCTTTCGGACTGTATTCACAACACCCTATGAGTATACCAAAAAGCGGGTCAACAGGGATGAAGATTTGTTTACAAACTGCGGACTGAAAAGGGGTGCGCTGAAGCTCTGCCTGACGGACCCACTTATTGAAGGATGAGTTTGTTTATAAACCGGAGTAGCTGAAGACCTGCGCTATGGCCTGAACAATAAGCGCTGCCAGCATGCTTAAAAGAAACCAGAATCCGCTGTAGAGCAGGCAAACCTGACCGTATAGATTAAGGGGCAGCGCGGAATAATCCCAAACGTTCCATTTGAGCCGTACGTTTACCACCGTCCCCGTCAGAAATTCGAGGGAAGTAATGATGACCGTGCCGACGACGCCCTTTAGTATCATTTGCTCCGGCCCGATACGGGTGAATACCAAGTACAGCAGTAAGAAGACGATGCCGCCCAAGATACCCATGCTCCAGTGGGTACGCTTGCGCCAAAGAAGCTCCAGCAGCATGTAGCATCCTCCCCCGAATAAAAGCAGCCCCGGATATAGCAGCGCCATAAAAAATCCCTCCCGCATCAGCATGCGTGGAGGGATGGGGATTTTATGCATGAGACCATCTTATTTTTGTTGCGGTTTCCATTCCGCCCCGCCGATATAAACGCTCCGGATATTGAGCTTCTCATCCAGAAGCACGATGTCCGCATGCGCGCCGGGGGCAATGACGCCAATTTCCTGCTCCATTCCGACCGCTTTGGCGGGCAACATGGTCGCTGCGGCGACCGCTTTCTCCAGAGACACGCCGAAATCTACCGAGCGCCGGAGCCCCGTCATCAAGTGGATGCCCGAACCCGCGATGGTACCGTCCGAAAGCGTGCACTTACCGCCCTTTACATACACGGCCTGGCCACCCAGAGAATATTCGCCGTCGGGCAAGCCCGCGCCGCGCATGGAGTCGCTGATCAGGCAGACGCGTTCAAACAGTTTAAACACCGAGCGTACCATGGCCGGATGCAGGTGTATGCCATCCGCAATGACTTCCACATATGCGTTTTCATCCGCCGCCGCGCCAACAATGCCCGGCGCGCGGTGCAAAAACGGCTCCATGGCATTGAACAGATGCGTCACCTGGGTCGCTCCGCTGCGGAACGCTTCTACCGCCGTATCGTAATCCGCCGCACTGTGCGCGAGCGAAACGCGGCAAAGTGCGGAAGCCTCTTTGATAAAGCCCATTGCGCCAGGCAACTCAGGCGCGATATCCACAATACGTACCAAGGAGCCGGAAGCGAGCTGCAGCCGTTTTAAAAGCTCCACGTCCGGCGCATGCAGGAATTCCGCCGACTGCGCACCTATGCGTTTGGCGTTCAAAAACGGCCCTTCCAGCCGTACGCCCACTGCCCTTGCGCCGCTTTTGTTTTGATAATCGCGTATGGTCCGCATGGCGTGCGTTAGCGTTTCTTCATCGAGCGTCATGGTGGTGGGCAAAAATGAGGTGACGCCGTTGTCCGCGCAAAACGCCGCCATTTCGGTAAGCGCCTTCGCATTGCCGTCCGATACGTCCTCCCCCATCGCCCCGTGGGTATGCAGGTCCACCAGGCCGGGGATGAGGGTCAACCCCTCCGCATCTATACCCTCGCCTGAAAGTGCGCCGGTTTCTATGATGCGCGCGTCAAAGCGCACGTCGGTTTTTTGAAAGCTTCCGCCGGGCAGGAACACCCGCGCATTTTTGATGAGCATAAGCTTTGCCCCCTGTCGTCTGTTTCTATTTATTGTATCATCCAAAAGAGTCCCCTTGTAACGGGTGCAGCGGAGCCTGCCATCCTAAGGCATAAAATGCCAACCAACGGCAAGATGATTTCCGGGCTAGTCGATGCCATAGCGATGTTTTGCGTAACGCCATCCGTCCTCGCACATTTTCCTGATATCCCGTTTGGCCTTCCAGCCATAGAGTGTTTCCGCTTTTTGAGTATCCGCGTAGCAGGAGGCGACGTCGCCCAGACGTCTGCCCACGATCGTGTACGGAATGCTCCTTCCGCTCGCCTGCTCGAACGCGTGCACAAGCTCCAATACGCTTGTGCCGCTGCCGGTCCCCAAGTTTACCGCCTGCACGCCGGAGAATTGCAATACGTGCTCCAGCGCCGCAATATGCCCAAGAGCCAGGTCCATCACATGGATATAGTCTCTTACGCCCGTGCCGTCCGGCGTATCGTAATCGTTCCCGAATACGGAAAGCATGGGCCGTATATCCGCCGCCACCTGCATAATATAGGGAAACAGGTTGTTTGGAATATCGTTGGGGTCCTCACCAAGCATCCCGCTTTCGTGCGCGCCGATGGGATTGAAATATCGTAAATTCGCCACGCTCCACTCCGCGTCCGAAGCACAGAGGTCTTCCAATATGCGCTCGATCATCACCTTGGTGCTGCCGTACGGATTGATGGCGGAGGTAGGATATTCTTCCCGGTAGGGAACTGGGCTGTCCATACCGTATACGGTGGCGGAAGAGGAGAACACAAGCTTTTTGCAGCCTGCCCCCTGCATGGCTCGCAGCAGCACAATTGTACCGCCTACGTTGTTCTCATAATATTCGAGCGGTTTTTTGACGGATTCGCCCACCGCCTTCCACCCTGCAAAATGAATGACCGCCGCAATACGTTCCTGCGAAAACAGCTTATGCATTGCCGCCGCATCCCGAATATCCGCTTGATAAAACGCAAACTCCCGCCCGGTCAGCAAGCGGATACGCTCAAGGGCTTCGGGTTTGGCGTTGTGGTAATCATCCACGATCACAATGTCATATCCCGCCTGAAGCAGCGTTACCGCCGTGTGGCTGCCGATATAGCCCGCGCCGCCCGTGACCAGTATTTTTTCGTCCGCTTTCATGCCCTTCCTCCTGCATTCTAATTAACCATTGCTTCATACAAAGTTTACCTGTTGCCGGCAGTATGCGCAATGCCAAAAAATTATTCTGCAACCGCCTCCCCTACTAGGCGCGGTATTTCTTCCCGATGTGGTTGACAGGCTAAAAAAACATGCTAAAGTGGGTTTGAATGCGCGCCATAGCTTTGCCAACATAAGATAAATATGGAACTACCCGGCCGCGTGTTTTGATAAAAAGGAGGCTTCCATCATGAGCAGCTGTACTCAGGATTGTTCGGGCTGCAGTAAGAACTGCAACGATCGCAAAAAATCCTTTGCCGATTTTCGGGAAAAACCCCATGAGTTAAGCCATATCCGCCATATCATCGGCATAGTGAGCGGAAAAGGCGGCGTTGGGAAATCCCTTGTCACCTCCCTGCTTGCCGTTTTAACGCAGCGCGCAGGGTTGAAGACCGCGATACTGGATGCGGATATCACCGGTCCTTCCATCCCCCAGACGTTCGGGCTGCATGAAAAGGCCTCTGCAAGCGAAGAAGGCATGTACCCCGCCATCACCAAGACAGGCATACGCGCCATGTCCGTCAACCTGCTGCTACCCAATGAGACCGATCCCGTCGTGTGGCGCGGACCCATCATTGCGGGCACCGTCAAGCAATTCTGGACGGACGTAGTTTGGGGAGATGTGGACGTCATGTTTATCGACATGCCGCCGGGAACCGGAGACGTGCCTCTGACGGTATTCCAGGCTATTCCGGTGGATGGCATTGTGATCGTGACCTCCCCGCAGCAGCTGGTGGGCATGATCGTAGAGAAAGCCGTCAATATGGCGCATATGATGCATGTGCCCGTGCTGGGGCTGGTGGAGAATATGGCCTACGTACGCTGTCCCGACTGCGGCAAGGAGATTCCCGTATTCGGGGAAAGCCGTATCACAGAACTTTCAGAAAAGCACAATATCCCGTACACGGCGCGCCTGCCCATCGACCCTAAGCTCACGGCGGCCTGTGATACCGGCATGATCGAGCTGTTTGACGGAGACTGGCTCAACGACCTTGCCAAAGTGATCGCAACGGATGCGCTGGCGAAATGAATCTTTGGCATGCGGCGGCCGCCTGAACCCAGCGACTTCTGCGCATCAATGGATCCTTGAGGGTGTCTGGGTATCGACGCTTTCAGCACCGACGAGTATTTTTGCGTGGAACTGCGTTTCCTTCCTACCCTGAGTATCCGTACCTAGGGGCGCGGGGGGCGAAGCCCTCCCGCTATTAAATATAATATTCTATCGCGACGGCCCGCGGGTCTAGTGCCCGAGGCGTCTCCCGCCGAGGACGCGCCGCCGCAGGTGGCGATACCCTATGAACATATACATGCATTTGACACGAAAAAGCCGCCTAAGCTGGCGGCTTTTGTTCGGGAGGCTAATCCTATGAACCCTTCGGATGCGTATGGCGATCCGTTATATCCTATCCATTTATGCTTCTCGCGCTTCCTCTGTTTCTTCCAGCATGCCAAGTATGGCCTGCTTGGGTCTTACGCCGACGGATTTTGAGACGGGCCGTCCATCCCGGAACAGCACCAAGGTCGGAATGCTCATAACGCCAAACTGCGCTGCAAGCTGCGGCTCGTCATCCACATTGATTTTAGCGACTTTGACAGCCCCTGCCTTTTCCTGCGCGATCTGATCCACCACAGGGGAAAGCATACGGCACGGGCCACACCAGGAAGCCCAAAAGTCTACCAGTACGGGCGTGGCTGAATCCAGTACCTCGGATTTAAAATTGTTCTGTGTAATAGTAAGGCTAGACATCGTCCCATCCTCCGTTTTGTATTTTCTGTTGTCTTTATAATAAACAAAACCGAGCGGTTCTACCGTGACAATGTTACACAGTCAAGCCATTTTCACGATTATTTTAGCAAGTGCGTCAGTTTTTTCCGGTTCACGAGCGCAATTCCGCCACGCGAAAGCCTGACAATGCCCTCATCCTGAAAATATTTGAGCATGCGGGTCACCACCTCGCGGGCGGTGCCCATATGGTGTGCGATGCGCTCATGGGTGATGGAGAGCGTATCTCCCCCTTCAATGCCGCTTTCCTCCAGCAGGAATGCGGCAAGCCTCGAATCAATGCTTTTAAAGAGCACGGCGTCGAGCAGCCACATGACATCTGAAAACCGGGAGGCCAAAAGCTCATTCGTATAGTTGGCGACGGGCAGCGAGGATTTCATCAACTCCTGATAAGTGTTGACCGGCAGTACCCACAGCCGCGTATCCCGTTCCGCTTCCACCCAGATATCGAATTGTATGCCGCTTAACAGGCATGATGCCGAAAACAGGCACATATCCCGCTCAAACAGCCGATAGAGCGTGACCTCTTTGCCATCGTCCGAAAGAATGTATGCCCGCAGCTGCCCAGATTGTACCAAAAAGAGGCCCACGCAATCCACGGAACCGTTTTGGAGGATGGTGCCCTGCGGTACCAAGCGTTCCGTCGCGGCGCGCTCCAAAAGCGCGCGGTCCTGCTCGGCCATATCGTTCCATACGGGAAACAGGGCGCCTAGGCTGCTTTTCGTACCCGTCATGTCCACCGGCCTTTCTTTATTAAATGGGTTAATCTCATCTTATATGCGGGGGAATACCCTGTCAATGCGTGGGTAACTCTCGAAAATGGTGCTTCCACTAAAATAACGCAACAGCGGGCCCAAATGGGCCCGCCGTTGCCTGATCAGAGAGGGCTAGTTTATATCAATCTTCCTGCCCGTGGAGGGTCTTTCCGCCAGCCTGGGAAGGGAGAGTTCCAGAACGCCGTCCTTGTACGAGGCTGTGATTTTATCGGTATCTACGCCGGTTACGTCAAAGCTGCGGCAATAGGAACCGTAGACCCGCTCGCGGCGGACGAAATTTTCGCCCTTGTCCTCTTTGTCCTGTTCATGCTTCACACTGATGACAAGATCATTGCCATCAAGATCCAGATGAATATCTTCCTTCGCTACACCGGGAAGATCCGCCTTCAGAAGGAACTTGTCGCCTTTGTCCACGATATCGGTACGGAATGTACCCCATCCAAAGCTCGGCAATCCACCAAAGAAGGCTTTGTCAAAATCATCAAAATAGTTTGCGATGCTGCGCGCATCGTTCCTGCGGAAGGGCGTCAAACCAAGCATACAGAAACCTCCTTATACTTTGTCTTTTTAGTATCTGCGCAGGATCGTTTCCCATTCGGGAACCGTTCCCTATCGTATGGCTTTATCATACCCCTCCATTGTTGCGGAAGTTTGGCGGAATTTTTATGGAAATGAAAACTTTAGCACTCTATGTGTTAGAGTGCTAATATCCCTTTTACTTCCCCCCTTTCCGGGCGTTTGCCTTGCGCTACCCGATACGGTATACTGGAAAAAAAGCAGTCCAGGCGGCAGAAATGATGAAACGAAATTTCCCCGGGTGCGATACATGAACGGCGCGTTCCCCAACATAGACCAACTGGTGCGCTCCCAACGCAATACGATCGGGCTGACCATAACGAAAGAGGGGCTGCTCATTGTGCGCGCGCCCTTACGGATGCCGCTCGTGCAGATAGAGCAGGCGGTATCCGGTAAGGCGGACTGGGTTTTCAAAAAGCAGGCGGAACAGCTTGCCCGGATGGCTCGAAAAAGCGTCCATACCTATCTACATGGGGAGTCGTTTCCTTTTCTAGGAGAATCGTATACGCTCTACTACAGGGACGGACTGTCCGACGTCCGAACAGAAGAGGGCGCTATCCTGCTGCCTGTCTGCGCGCCGGAGGAAGCCAAAAGACTGCTTACGCTATGGTACAAGCGTCAGGCGCGGGCTGTTTTTTATGACAGGCTCGAATATTTTTCCCAGGCTTTAGGCGTCAAGCCGGGCGTAGTTCGCCTTTCCTCCGCCCGGGGGCGATGGGGGTCCTGCGGGCCAAGCAACAGCATCAACCTGGTTTGGCGGCTCGTGATGGCGCCGCTGCATGTGATTGATTACGTGGTGGTGCATGAACTTGCCCATATTAAGCGCAGAGACCATTCCGCCGCCTTCTGGAAGTTGGTACAGAATATCCTGCCCCACTATCAGCTATCCAGGCGTTGGCTCAAAGAGCATGGAGCGGAACTGGAGGAATAAGAAAAGAGAATTCGTCCATAAAGAATGCTTTGTGGCGCTTTCCCTTTAGTGAAACAGTCCAGGCCATTTGAGCGGCATATGGATTTTAACGACCTGTAAGGAGGCCTCTATGAAAAGCTACCGGAAAGAACTGCACTTTCACCTGCCCACTCGCCGGGGAATTGTCAACATTACGCCCGAAGTGGAGCAGTGCGTCCGCGAGAGCGGCGTTAAAGAAGGGCTTGTGCTCGTCAATGCCATGAACATCACCGCGAGCGTATTTATCAATGACGACGAAGGCGGCCTGCACAGCGATTATGAGCGGTGGCTAGAAAAGCTTGCGCCAGAAAAGCCTTATGATCAATATGCGCACAACGGCTATGAGGACAACGCGGATGCACACCTCAAGCGCACCATCATGGGCCGTGAGGCTGTCGTGGCCATTACAAGCGGAAAGCTGGATTTTGGCACCTGGGAGCAGCTGTTTTACTATGAATTTGACGGCAAGAGGAATAAGCGGGCGCTGGTGAAGATCATCGGCGAATAAAGGTTATATGGCAAGCCGCTGCTGCCAGCTGATCGCATCGAGATAGAGCCGCATGCAATCCTCCGTTTCTATGCCAGTGTCTTGAAGCAGCGGCGTCAGCCCATCCCAATCCCCATCTTCAAGCGCGATGGCCATACGTAGGTACGGGGTAAATATGGTATCCCGGTTTAATAGCGTATCCTTTACAACAGGCACAAGAGGAAGATTATCAAGAATGCTCTCCATGCTTTGGTTGACGATGACGTCCAGGTTGGAGAATATGCCGACAAACACCCCCATCCCCTCGAGGTTTTCCCAAGTGTTTCTGGCGCACATCAGGGAGATGAATCTTCCCCGGATGATGGAGTTTTTAATTAGCTCCTTATTCTCCGTGGTCTGTATGCTTCGCAAAAATAGCAGGTAGATCCAACCCGTCAATTCCTTTATCCCAATCTGAACCAACGCCTGCGCAATAGACTTTATCGGCTTGCCGCAGGAAAAGAATGCGGAATTCGCCAGCTTTAAAAGCTTGTAGGATAGCCCTGTATCGTGCTCGAATATTTCTGCAATGGTTCGTAAATCCGGTTCCTCATGGCTGAGTTCCTCCAATGCCATGGAGGTGCTGGCTTTAAATATATCGATATCCCTGGCATTGATGACCACGGGCTTACTGAAAAAATATCCCTGGAACAGTGTAAAGCCCAATTTCTTTGCCTGCTCAAACTGTTCCTGGGTTTCGACACGCTCAGCCAGGAATTTGATTTTGCCGCGGTATTTGCGCAGGAACTTCAGCTCTTGATCGCCCGCTTTTAATGGAAACAGAACTTTTATGATATCCACCAGTTCTATGAGTTCGGAGGTGAGCTCATCGAGGGGCTTTATCACATAATCATCCAGGGCAAGGGTATAGCCGAGCATTTTCAATTGCTTGCAGGCAAGCAGCACTTCTTTTGATATGCATACGCGCTCCAGTATTTCAATGACGACCCTGTGCCTAGGCAGAAGCTTCGCCACATCGTTTAAGAGAAGATCCTCGGGAAAATTGATAAATCCCCGTGTATTTTCCGTAAGCTCGTTAAACCCCATTACTAAGAACGAGTTGCTGATTAATTCGACGGTAGACGTGTTGTCGTTCTCGCCTTCATAAAAATTGTTTTTTCCTTTGCGGTAAAGCAGTTCATATCCATAAAGACGGCGTTGGGAATCAAATACAGGCTGCCTTGCTACAAACACATCCATACACAAATCTCTTTCCCCTTATTCCAGTCCTATTTATCGTGATTTTTGTAATAATCATGAATTTAATTCAATAATTTACTAATTTCCATTTCATTATAATGCCGGCATATCGGTCAATCATTTGCAAGCATCATGGGGGATTGAATGCCATGCAATGACGATAGACATACCGGCACGTATGATAAAGGGCGGTTGCCGTGCCGAAAATCGGCTGAGGAGAAGGAGGCGTCCGCCACCGGTTTTCCCTTCGCCTCCTTATACACATAATCCATGGGTAATTGGGACAAAAATGTGTAGAACATTGCATGTTCGCTTTGTCTATGTAATAATTCTTATGTCCAACCCTTTCCAGTTCTACAGAAAATAGGAGCAAATATGGCGTTTATCGCAACCGGGGAAGCCATTACGCAGTTGTTTCTGCGGGTACACCGCGCGCTGGAGAACCTGGCCCTCACCTATGTCAACAACAGGGAACAGGCGGTCGATATCGTACAAGACACTATTTTGATCATGCTTGAGAAAGAGCGTACGTTTGAAAGCGAGGCTTCCTGCGTGTGCTATATGAAGCAGATCGTGCGCAACCAGGCTAAAAATTATCTGCGAAAAACCGCGGATATGGAGCTCTGGGAAACGCTCGACGACATCAGAATTGAAGAGATCGACCATTACGATATTGTCGAATCGAAATTGACCCTAGAGCGCCTGCTTTTGAAATATCCGCCCGAAATACGCGAAGCATTTATTATTCATGTCATAGACGGAGAACCCAGCCGGGTGCTCGCCGAACTGCTCAACATCAAGCACGACACGCTGCGCAGGCAGTTTTCCCGCATGAAACAGGAGCTGCTTGAAACCTATTCCAGTAAAATTAACAAAAAAACACTGTTTCTCCTGCTATTGTCTGTCCCATTTGATTGATGGTGGCGTGTATTCATTAGCAAGGAGGGCCACACATGAATTGGCCAGAATTAAAAAGGCAACTTCGCCTTCAGCCATATCGCATAGATCCATACCGCAGCATCAGCCACCGGGAGGCCCGCCGCATCTGGAAGGCACAGGGCAGGCCGGATGTTCTGGAGCTTTTGGAAGGTGCGCGCATAAAATCCGGAAAGACGCCCGCAGAATGGGAAGCGCTGACCGGGTTGAAGCCCAAACGGAACCGGGTTTCTCACAGTGCAATCATACGCCGCTGGGCAGTCGCCTGTGTATTCGTGCTGCTCATGAGCGCGTTCCTTGCGTTTACCGTACCTGGCCGGGCATTTGCCGCCAAGGTGTACAATACATTTACAACGATTGTAGAGAATATATTGAATATCCGTGTAACAGAAGAACCAGATAATTCAAATATTGAACCGAACGCCTCTACACTGGAAAACCAAAACTTAAAGTTTTCCTCGCTTGATGAAGCAAAAAATGAGGTAGAACGGCCGTTGCTCTATTTAGCGGATCCGAACTATGTTCTAGAAGATATCGACATCAGCACCAGCCAATTCATGGGACTTATTGTGTTATCAACGTACTTATCTTCTAACGATACAATAATTATAATAGAGCAACGTTGGCCGATTGATGGTCAAAAGGCCGAATTAAATTTATTAATGCCTTCAGGTGAGCATTATTCCTTTGATTCTAGCTCCGGCCTCTCATTCGAAGGAGTATATATCGAAGCCGATCATTCTTATTTTGGCGGAGCAATCCATAATTCTATGTTAATAACAGTGAATGCTGTCCCAATTGATAATCCCCAAACGGCTGAGTACATTATTGAAAATATGCAATTCTATAATTAAAAGCAAGAAGTTGGCTCATTGAGCCAACTTCTTGCTCCTACTCATATTTAAATGTTGTAATAATTATAAATAGTACCGGAACTGGTCGGGGTTGTCCCTGATGAGGCCACCTTATAGTAACCTGAGGTTAAAGATATGACTTTGCTGGCTTCTATCCGTGCTTCATACCCGGACGTAGATACAGAGGTTATCCTCTCCCAACCACCGGAGCTCGTTTGACGATACAATGTGGAAGTAGCCGTTTTAAACTCATACGCACCCGTTAAAGAAACCCAAAGAGTGTGTTTACCTCCGCCCATATTGACCAAACCGCCAGAAATAGCTGCCGATGCATACGGCTGCACGTCAATAGCCGACGCAACGATCGGCATGCTCAGCGCGCTCATCATGAGCACCATGAGCAATACAGCAAAGATTCTCCTCTTCATTACAAAATACCCCCATGTTTTTTATTTGGACGCGAAATCCGCATCCTGCTATATAAACACGGGACAGGCACCCAAATGGGACAAGAAGTAACAAATTATTTTATAAATCGCGTAATTTTTTATCTTATATAGGTCTCACCTACCCAGAAAGGACTTATGGGCAATGGCATGGGGCATATAACCCGTCCCGCCGGTACCGGAGAATGCGCAACGTTTACCTTGCCAAGCGGAAAACGCGCACTGTTCCATTG